>JAZRID010000369.1:0-8220 GCA_045645125.1 Oscillospiraceae bacterium
CATCCCTGCTACTGGTTACGACACTGTTTCGTCTGGGTCTGAATGTGTCCAGTACCCGTCTGATTCTCGGTAACGGCGGTGATGCCGGTAGCGTTATCAAAGCATTTGGTGAACTGATTACAGGTGGTAACATCGTTATCGGTTTCGTCATTTTCATTATTCTGGTATTGATGCAGTTTATCGTTATCACCAAAGGTGCGGAGCGTGTTTCTGAAGTTGCCGCACGATTCACACTGGACGCAATGCCTGGTAAGCAGATGGCGATTGACGCAGACCTCTCCGCAGGTTTGATTAACGAAGCAGAGGCGCGCGTGCGTCGTTCTAAAATCCAGAAAGAAGCCGACTTCTACGGCGCAATGGACGGTGCTACTAAGATTGTTAAGGGCGATGCCGTCATGTCGATTATTATTACGCTGATTAACTTTGTCGGCGGTGTGATTATCGGCTTGGTTATGGGTGGCGGTGATTTTGGTACGGTGTTGAGTACTTACTCCATCGCTACCATCGGTGACGGTCTGGTTGGCCAGATTCCATCTCTGATGATTTCTACCGCAACAGGTATGATTGTTACGCGCTCGGTTTCTGATGACAGCCTGAATGTCGATGTCGTTCGACAGTTTAAGGCACAGCCGTACTCCATTATGGCAACGGGTGTCATGCTCCTGTTCTTGGCGATGATTCCGAATACACCGCGTCTGGCTCTGTTGATTGGTGGTACTGGCCTGTTGCTCGGCGGTATCTATATCAGCCGTAAATTGGAAGAAGAAAAGGCCATGGAAACCGCTGTTGCAGAGCGCGAAGCGATGCAGGCGGCCGCAGAGAGTACCCCAAGCGAAAGCGATTACTACAAAGATGTCAACAATGTGTACTCTCTGTTGACGGTCGAACCCATCGAAATGGAATTTGGCTATAGCTTGATTCCGATGGTCGATGAGAGTCACGGCGGTAGACTGATTAGCCGTGTGGTTATTTTTCGTCGACAGTATGCGCAGGATATGGGTTTTGTTATCCCGTCTATCCGTATGCGTGATGCCTCCGCACTGGGAACGAACCAGTATATTATCCGCATTAAGGGCGAGGAAGTTGCCAGCGGTGAGATTTTGGTGGACTACTATCTGGCTCTGGAGCCACCCAATCCGCTGGGAGAAATCGACGGTATTGAAACCATCGAACCTGCCTACGGCATTCCGTCCCGTTGGATTCTTCCTGAAAAGAAAGAATTGGCGGAAATCTACGGCTATACAGTCATTGACCCCCTGTCCGTTATGCTAACGCATCTGTCTGAGACGGTGAAAAAGCATACGCATGAACTGTTAAGCCGTACGGAAACGATGCAGTTGGTGGAGAACTTAAAAAATAGCGCACCAGATTTGGTGCAGGAAGTGGTTCCTGGTATTGTGTCCTATGCCACGCTGGAGAAGATTTTGCGTGGTCTGCTGAGAGAGGGTATTCCCATTAAGGACTTGGCTACCATCCTCGAAACGGCGGCGGATGCCATCAGCCACGGACGCGATGTCGATATGGCAATTGAGCAGATTCGTTCTGCACTGAGCCGTACTATCACCAGACGATTCTGCGAAGATGGCCAGTTGCGCGTGGTGACACTGGACGCCGAGGTAGAGAAGAAGATTATTGCCTCCATCACCCGCAACGAGCAGGGTGTCTACTTGGCAATGGGTCCCGATTTGATGCATCAGATTGTGTCCCAGATGGCAGAGAATATGAAGAAGTTTGCCGACCTGTCGCAGACCCCGATTATTCTGGTCAGTCAGGTGATTCGTGGCTATTTCAGCAAGATGATTACACAGTTTTACCCCAATGTCTATGTGCTGTCCTTTAATGAGATTACCAACACGGTACAGATTCAGGCACTGGGTAACATTACACTGGACGCACCGCCCCGTATGGAACGGAAAGTTGGGGTGAATCCATGAGAGATGACGCAACGGAGGTCGTGAAAAAAGCGACCGTTTCACAGGATGAATTGGACCGTATGAGCAATGAGGAATTGCTTCTGGCGTATAAAAAGACTGGAGATGCCCAGTATAAGTGGCCGTTGGTGTTGCGGTATAAGGACATTATCAAGAGCGCGGCACTCCAAATTCGTGGCGTATACAACCATCTGGCACAGGTGGATGATATCGTCAGCGAGGGAATTTTGACACTGGTGAGTGCCATTGACCGCTATGACCCAGAGAAAGGGGTCAAGTTTGAAACCTTTATCGCAAAGCGTATCCGTGGTATGGTCATTGATGTGGCCAGAAAACAGGATTGGTTGCCACGCAGTTTGCGTAGACGCACCCGAGAAATTGATGAGGCGGTGACACACCTCTATACCGATTTGGGACGCTATCCCAGCGATACAGAGGTGGCGCAATATCTGGGCATTACAGTGGAGAAGTACCATAAAGAGGTGGCTGGTGTGGCACTGGGCAATATCCTATCGCTGGATGCGCTGATTGATATGCGCGAACAGGATACGGGATGGTTCGAGATGCCAGCGCGTGACGCAAAGGAACAGCCTGAGATGGTATTTCAAGAGCGTGAGCTGCATGAAGTGCTGACCGAGGGTATCTGCAAATTGCGTGAGAATGAGCAAATTGTCCTCTCGCTCTACTACGAGAAAAATCTCCATATGAAAGAAATCGCACAGGTTATGGATATCAGCGCACCGCGTGTGTCGCAAATCCATACCAGAGCGATTGAGAAGCTACAGGAGCATATGCGTACCTATATGACCGGCGCAGATGCGTCGGCAAATCAAAGACGAAAGAAGGCATAGGGCGATGTTTAAGGGCTTTTATAATCTTACTTCTGGCATGCTGACCCAACGGGCAAGACTGAACAGTATCGCAAATAATATCACGAATATCACCACGCCCGGCTTCAAGGGTAGCCACCATACCATCAGCACCTTCCAGGATGTGATGTATCACCGTGTTGGAAATCAAGATAAATCGAACTATCAGGAAATTGGTAGACAAAGCTATATTGTCGCCACCGATGAGATTGTAACCGATTTTACACAGGGTATGTTGGAGGAAACTGGCATTACATTGGACTTTGCTATCGAGGGGGACGGTTTCTTCGCGTTGCGTAACGAGGCAGGCGATACCATGTACACTCGTGCAGGTAGTTTCTCTCTGGACGAGGAGGGCTATCTCTGCTACTCCAACTTCGGGCGCGTGTTGGACTCCAACAGCAACGAGTTGCGCGTGATGACCGATAAGGTGACTGGCGATAACAACGGCAATATTTATGCGACCAATGGCCTTCTTTTGGGGCGTGTCGGTGTCTTTACCTTTGACGACCCCGCACAATTGGAGTATAATGAGGAGGGATTCCTCGTTGGCGCAGAGGGACAGGTGAATCAGGATGCCAAACTGCGCTGGGGATATCTGGAACGCTCCAATGTGGATATGGTCAGCCAGATGACGGAAATGCTCAGCGCGCAGCGCGCTTTCCAGAGCGCCGCACAGGTCACAAAAATCTACGACAGCTTAATCACAAAGGTGACAAGCGAGATTGGCAGACTGTAACAAGCGATAAGAAAGCGAACGGTGACGAATGAATCAGTCTTTTTATACCGGCGCAGTGGGCGCGCGTCAGCAGATGCTGAATCTGAATGTTCAAGCCAATAATATGGCGAATGTCAATACCTACGGATATAAGGCACAGGTGAGTCGCTTTGCCTCCCTGTTCCATCAGCGTGTGAATACGATTTCCGGTGGAGATGATTCCAACGGTGTCGGTGCCGCCATGTTGATGACCTCCACAGACCATAGACCTGGTACGCTGTTGCATACGGGGCGTTTTCAGGACTACAGTATTAACGGCAACGGCTATTTTGCACTGGTAGATTTGGGGACCCGAGAGGTGACTTTCACCAGAAATGGTGCATTTACCGTGTCGCCCTATGAGCGCGCAACAGGCCAATTGGACGAGGAAGGCAATCCCATCATGGAAACGGCGATGGCACTGACCGATGGCCAAGGACGCTTCGTGTTGGGCAGAAATGGTGACATCATTTTGGTGACAGACGAGATGGCCAAGCAGGATATCGGTATCTTTGACTTTGGAAATTACGATGGCATGGAGCATATCAGCGGAACAGAGTTCATGCCCATTGAT
This sequence comes from Oscillospiraceae bacterium, assembly GCA_045645125.1. Classification (GTDB taxonomy): domain Bacteria; phylum Bacillota; class Clostridia; order Oscillospirales; family Oscillospiraceae; genus Pelethomonas. Next base: position 4,132 of record JAZRID010000369.1, read on the forward strand.
AAAAACGGAAATCTTTACTACGGCACTGGCGAACTGAGCCAAGGAACCATCGAGGGTTCCAATGTCCATTTGGCCGATAGCATGACCAAGATGATTGAGGCACAGCGCGCCTATAGTATGGCATTGAAAATGCTGCAGACATCCGACGAAATCGAAACAACCATTAACAACCTGCGATAAGGCGAGGAGGGGAGAAACATGAAAATTAAAAATTATGATGAGCTGAATTTTCTGGAAATTGATACACTCCGAGAAATTGGAAGTATCGGTACAGGAAATGCTGCGACTGCGCTTTCTCAGCTCCTGCAAAAAGAGGTACGCATCACCATGCCTGAGGTGCGTATCATGGGATACAATGAGGCGATTGAATGGATTGGCGGTGCCGAGGAGATTACTGCTGGTGTTTTGATGAAACTCGGTGGCGAAATCAATGGTATCATGTTGTCCGTACAGCAGATGGCATTTGTCAACTTGGTGATGGAGAGCATCCTTGGCAAAGGGGTCAAGGACTATATGGAACTGCATGAAATGGAATGTTCCGTTTTGATTGAGGTGGGTAATATTATGATTTCTACCTTCATCAACGCACTGAGTAGCTTGGCTGGTATCAGCATCAATTTGACCGTCCCTGCCTTTACCGTCGATATGCAGGGTGCGATTATGGCGGTACCGATGGCCGAGTTCGGTGGACAGTCCGACTATATTATGACCATTGGTGGTAACTTCGTGTGTGAAAACAAGCAGGTACCCTGCCGCCTGTTGCTTTCTCCCGATGTGCGTTCCCTGAATTTCTTGTTAAGAAAGCTGGGCGTGACGAGTGGAGACTAAATTGACAATTGGTATCGCGGATATGAAATTCGCGCAACACAGCGGAACACTGATTACTTATGCCCTTGGCTCCTGTATCGGCATTTGCCTGTACGACCCAGCCATTAAGTTAGGGGGGCTACTACATATCATGTTGCCGTTGAATATGGAGGCAGGTAGAAAAAACCCCTTGAAATATGCAGATACTGGCATGGCGGAGATGCTCCGCCAGATGGAAGCGAAAGGCGCAAGCCGTGCGCGCATCGTCGTCAAGATTGCTGGTGGTGCGAAGATGTTTGAAGTCACAGGTGGCGCGCTGGGTAATATCGGACAGCGCAATATCGAAAGTGTGCGGATGCAGATGAAAAAGTTGGGTCTGCGTATCGCGAAAGAAGATGTGGGTGGAACGGTGGCCCGTACGATGTCCATGGATGTGGAAACAGGTGCCATCAGTATCAAGAGCTATGGCCGCCCAGAGGTATTTCTGTAGTAGTTAAATTGAATGAATATAACAGGTGGAAGGAGAGCAAAGACAATGAGGGAAGAAGATAAGAAGGGTATTCTCCTGGAATCCGGAACCAATGAGATTGAAATTATGGAGTTTACCATTGCGGGTAATCTCTATGGCATCAATGTCGCAAAGGTGCGCGAGATTATGATGTCCGCACCCGTCAAGGCTATGCCCCATGCACATCCTGCGGTGGAGGGTGTTTTCAAGCCCCGTGACACGGTTCTGACGGTCGTGAATCTGCCCAAGTATCTGGATGGTGCGCTGGCAGAAAAAGGTGAAAAAGATATCTTTATCGTCACCAACTTTAACAAAATGTACATTGCTTTCCGCGTTCATACCGTGGTTGGCATCAGCCGTATCTCTTGGAAAGATATCCAGAAGCCCGATAGTACGGTTTCTGGCGGTGACGACGGTGTGACCACTGGTATTGCACAGTGCAGAGGGGAACTGGTCACGATTCTCGACTTCGAGAAAATTGTGGCGGAGATTGCCCCCCAGACCTCGATTCAGATGTCTGAAATCGACCGTATGGGCTACCGTGAGTGCCGTGAGATGCCAATTATGGTGGCGGAGGACTCCATCCTGCTGTCCAAGATGATTGAGGAGGCCCTCAATAAGTCTGGCTATATCAATGTCACGATGTTCCCCAATGGGCAGGAACTGTGGGATTATATGCAGACCTTGGAGAAGCACCAGAATATTAAGGAAAAAGTGGCTCTGGTTATCACAGATATTGAGATGCCACAGATGGATGGCCACCGTTTGACCAAGTTGATTAAAACCAATCAGACTTTCAAGAATATCCCTGTGGTTATCTTCTCCTCTCTGATTTCTGAGGAGATGCGTATTAAGGGAAAACAGCTCGGTGCTGACGAACAGCTCAGTAAGCCTGAAATCGGTCATCTTGTTACCATTATGGACTATCTCCTCAGCAGATAACAGTACGCCTTAGATATAGGAGGCAACCATGAGCAATAAATATATTGTGCGCCAACAGATTAAAGATGTGAAGGGCGCGACCCTCGGCTATGAGATTCTCTATCACGGCGATAATCAAGCCTTCTCCAACGATTCCGATGTCAGCAATGACCTCGCGGCCGCAAACACCATCTATAACTTTTTGACGCAAAATACCCCCAGAGTATTTAAGGGAACGCTGACCTTTATGACCTTTACGACGATGCTTCTGATGAAGAAAACGCCTCGTCTGTTCGACCAGTCCGAATTGGTCATCCAGATTGATGACAGCGTGATTATTCACCCCCTGTCGATGCACTTCGTACAGCAGTATGCCAAGGAGGGGTATCGGATTGCGGTCAATGAGTTCCAGTTTGCCCCCCGCTATCTCGCGCTGTTGGATAATATCAGCTTTATTAAAGTCAATGCTAAGACGACATCTGACAGCAATATGAAGAACATCATCGAGATTGCCCACAGCATGAATAAGAAGTGCATCATTACCCAGATTGATAGTGAGGCATTGTATCAGAAGGCAGTAGCGATGGAAGCGGATGCGATGGAAGGTCCCTATGTGGCGGAATCTTTGACGACCAAGGCGCACTCCAGCTCCTATTTGCAGAGCAATTTCTTCCGTCTGATGGTTGCTGTCACTAAGGATGAGCCTGATATGGAGGAGATTGAACAGCTGATTAGTGCTGATGCACAGCTGTCCTACGGTCTGATGAAGATTGCAAACTCCGCGTACTATGCTCTGCGTACTCGCGCTACCACCATTCGTCAAGGTGTGATGACGCTCGGTTTGGCACAGCTGAAGCAGTGGATTTATCTCTTGAGTGCAAGCCATGAGGGTACAGTGATGGATGCCAGCTCGGAGGAGTTCTTGAAGCTCTCCTTCATGCGTGCAAACTTCTGTAGTGAACTGGCCAACCATGTGCACGGACTGCCGATTACCCGTGCAGAAGCGTATTTGATGGGTATGTTCTCTACGCTGGATTATTTGATTGATGCACCGATGGAGGAAATTCTGGCAGAAGTTCCGCTGGCCGACCCTGTCCGTGAGGCGTTGCTCACCAAGGAAGGACGCTGTGGCGCACTGTATCAACTGGTGCTCAGCTATGAGGCCGCCGATTGGAGTGCGATTACCAGTCTAGCTACGGAGCTTGGTATCGAGGATACCAGATTGACCAATATCTACTTCTCCTGCATGGAGAATGTCAACTCCCTCTGGGAACAGTTGACCCATACTTACGACGAATTGTAAGACAAAATAATATGAGCGAAGGAGCTACCGCAGAAGGAAAAACCCTCTGTGATAGCTCCTTTTTGATGAATAGGTACTGATAGTATATGCTGCTTAGTTCAACAAATTGGCTTACTTCTTGGGCTCAACATAATATTGAATCCCGTAGTAATCCAAATCTGCAATAGTAGCCAGTCCCTCGTTTAATGCGGTTACAATATCGATGGTTCTTCCTGTATTATCCATTACAATAATATGATGGCTCTTGATACAATTGAAATAGTATTCGTTCGTATCATCTTCATAGAACTTTTCGAGAGCATCGGCACAGTCGAGCTGTTCTTCTTTTGCCCTATCCCAAATATCTACAATAAAGGTTGTTGCTCCCGGAATTTCATTGCGTGCATTGGTAGATGAATTGGATTCTGCAATCTTATCATAGATTACTTTTGTCTGCTCCGCTAAATCAATATACATCGTGTAGCTATGCGCAGACATTCCCATATGCCACAAAGGGAAGTTTTCCTTGAAAAGGGTCTGAAGTTCTCCGTCTGTAAACGATGCTTTCACT
>JAZRID010000370.1:0-6944 GCA_045645125.1 Oscillospiraceae bacterium
TCCGCCCTTCATGCGCGGTTCGATACGCGCCCCCACCAGACTGCGCCGTTTAATCACTTCATTGTGGCCGATGATATTTTTTTCGACCTGCATCCGCACGGAGTAGGGGAGCATCGTTTCACAGGCCGCACAGTTGAGCCGTCCCTTTTCGGTAATGGTGTAGCGGTTATCCTCGTCGAGCGTCAGATGCTCTGTGCGTACCAGGTCCGCCAGACATTCCGAAAAGGCGAAATAGTCCACGCCATCATCGCACATCGTCAAATCCTGTAGCATCTCAAACGGGGCTGGCCCGACCAGTCGAGAAGCGATGTACAGGATGAGCAACTTAATCTCAAAGTTATCCGTAATAAAACCAACCTGTCCCATGATGGTACCTCCAATATACATCCTGTTTCCATTATACCCTCTATGACGCGATTTGTATAGACCGAATTTTCAACGAATCGGCGGGCGCACCATTGCTCAAAACGCGCATAGGATGGGGTGAAGGCGGATGCCTTCCCCTTGATCTCTACTTACCAGTGTTAGGAGGTCCGTTATGTCTGAGATCAATACTACCGCTCTGGACCTCGGAGAGCAGGATTTTCGCCAGAGCGTTTGCATCCATACCAGAAAAATTTATGATTCCTGCCGGGAGTAAGATATAGCACTATTAAAAACTTTGGGTAAATGAACGCCTGTTCTTGAAGATGATATCCAGATGGAAGTCAGCGGGTTTAGTTTTCTTGTGTTTGGTATAGTAAATCTGGGAGATGACCGTATGCAGGAGTGCATTTTTGTGTGGTCCGTCGCTCTCGTCGTACGCCTCTAACACTGCGCGAATATCGGATGCCAACAAATCGGGGCGAAAATCCTTTGCCTGTGAGAGTCGTTGCTTTGCCTCTGCGTGACGAAGCTCCAGCACCGACAGCTTCTCCTTAACCGCCGACATACGCGCGCGGTAGGTGGCGATATCGTACTCGCCCAGTTCTAACAGCTCGTGTAGACGGTTTTTCTGGCGAATCACAGCGGAAATCTCTTTGTCGATAGCGGTAACGGCATCCTCCAACGGCGCGAGGTCGGTCGTATGTTCGGGTTGTTCCAAGTCCAAGCGTTCCAGTGTGTCACGCAGATGGTCCAGAATACGGCTCTCGACTAGCGCGTACTTGGCGGAGGCACAACACCCTTTTCGCTGACAAAAGAGGTAGGCTTCTTTTTCGCCACTATGGGTAATGGAGAACATACGCTGCATATTTCGTCCACAGGTGGCGCATTTGACCAGTCCTGCCAACGGACTTTTCACCGTGCCGTCGTGGTAGGCAGGGCGATATCTTCCTAGTATAATATCTTGCACCTTTTCGTATAGACTGTGTTCAATAATCGGGGGGTGTAGACCGTCCACAACGGTCCACTTCTCGCGTGGGTTGTAAATGGTGATGTGCTTCTGGTTCCCCTTGGTGTTCTTTTTGATGTGCGTTTTCTGATTCCAGACAACTTTTCCGAGGTAGGTCGGATTGGTGAGTATCTTCATAATGCTACTGCGGTTGAACTCGTTGGAACGGTGCGGTCTGGCTCCCATTGCGTTGACATGGGAGGCGATGAGCGTACAACCGTAGCCGTTGGCGTACATCTCAAACATAATGCGGACAAACTTCGCCTCTGGCTCGTAAATCTCCAAGGTGGGACGGCGGTCTATAGTCGTCTTTCGGTAGCCGTAGGGCGCATTTGCCACATAGCACCCATCCTGGATACTGCGCTGTAGACCACGGCGCAGGCGTTTGATGATGATTTTATACTCCCGACGGCTCATAAAGGTCTTAAATTCCGCCAGCTCGTCGTCTATCTCGTCAGCAAGGTCATACACCTTATCGGGGGTGACAATCAGCGTATGGCTGTCCCTGAAAGCGTCCAGAATCATGCCTTGGTCCTTCATCCGACCACGGGAGAGGCGGTCGAGGTCCATACAGAGGACGGTGTCGAAACGGCCTGCCTCCACATCCTCCAACAGGCGGAGCATCTGGGGACGCGCATACAGACTTTCACCACTCACGACTTCGGGATACCACTCCACGATGCAGAGGCCGTGCCGTTGGGCGCACTCGGTCAAGCTCTTGCGGTGGCGGGCAAGCACCTCATCCGTGTCTAGCTCTGCCTCCATACGGCTTTTTCGGAGGTAGACCGCCGCGCTCTTGCCTAGCATATCCTGTTTTTCGTGCATAGAATCCACTCCTTTCAAAAAATGGTGTGTGGGATAAAAAGAAACCGCCTCCGCAGAGGCGGTTTTCTATTTAGGGTTTACAAGTGCCACAGGGCTTATAGCCAGCCGCCACAGCTTCTTCCTCCGTGTCCAAATGGATGAGGTTTTCGTCGTTAATCTTATCCGTCCATCTACAGGTCGGCTTGTGGTACTTATCGCTTTCCTTACTGCCAACATAGTTGTACTGCAACAACTTATCACGGAAAGCCTGCTCGGGGTCAACCTCTGGTTCGGGCTCTGGCTCGGGTTCGGGCTCTGGCTCTGGTTCGGGCTCGGGCTCTGGCTCTGGTTCGGGCTCTGGCTCTGGCTCTGGTTCGGGCTCGGGTTCAGGTTCGGGCTCAGGTTCAGGCTCAGGTTCTGGTTCAGGTTTAGGTTCAGGTTCGGGTTCAGGCTCTGGCTCGGGTTCGGGTTCAGGCTCGGGTTCGGACTTATCGGACTGCTGAGAGTTCTCGTCTTTCTCGTCCTCGTCTTTGTCTTTGTCCTTGTCCGCAACCCCTGCGGTATCGTTCCGATTTTTGTCCTGTGTTTCTGTAATCTGGGAAGATGCACCGCCGTTCCTGTCGGTATTGTCAGCGTCATCGCCGATGGACGATATGGCACCCAGTCCGATAAGTGCCGCCAGTGCGATGGCAACCACTTTTCCGAGAGAAAATTTCTTGCGTTTGGCTGTAGAGCTTCTGGTAACGCCATCGGTTTGGCTAGACTGCTTTTTCTTCTTTCTGTGGCGCAGAATAAAAATTACCGCAATGGCAAGTAAAATCCAACCCATACAAGACATCTCTCTTTCTATAAAAAATTAACTGCTCTATCCGATGTTTCTCTCGATACGGTTCGTGAATACGGATGGCATTACTTCAAATCAAACCAAAGGCTATCGCGGAACACGGCTTTGGGGGAGGGGTCGTCTGCGTCTGCAAGGAAAACGACCCAGCCCTCATCCGTTGCACCTTCGTACAATTCGATATCAAATGCGGGGTCTGGTGCGACGACGCGGGGCATATCTTCGATGGTATAGGTGGAAGTGCTATAGGAGAAGTCGTAGGAATTGAGCTCCAACGAACGGTCCTCTCCAGCGATATCTGTATGGTAGTGAACGGAGAACTTCGCCATGATATACTGCTTACCCTCTCCAGGGGGGTCATTGAATTGATTCTTAGCTTCGATAAGTTGCCATGCTTCGTCACCAGAAATGACTTCCAAGAGGGTGATGGTCATTCCGTACTCATAACTACCGTACTCTGTATACACACAGTCAAAGGATTCACCCACTTTGAGAGGGTTCTTGCGACTTCCCAGTGTATCGGCGTTGCTTGTCTTATCGCTGTTGGATTCGTCGGAATCGGAGGGCGTAGGTGTTTCTGGCTTGTCTTTCTCAGCGTCAAGCAGAGCGTTCTTCAATTCGTCCACTTCCTGCTTGAGTGCAGTGTTTTCCGCAAGGAGTGCGTCGTAGTCCGCTTGGGACACCCCATTACTGGAACATCCGACCAACGCACAGACCATCGAGAGGGACAAAAGCAGGGAAAGTAATTTTTTCATACTTATCTCCTTTTCTATGTGCCAATAAATGCCCACATCCTGTAGTTGCATTGACAGAAATAGGGAATCGTCCTACTATGGAGTTACAAAACTACCACATAAGGAGGGCGCAATATGCAATCGAAAACGACAGATAAAACTACCGCAATGGGGGTAAATGCGCCCGAAGAAACTGAGGTCATGCAACAGTATCGCGAACTCAGCGAAGAACACAAGAAACTGGTTAATCTCTATGTTCAGACATTGCTAGAAGCGCAATGTACTCCCTGACTTTCGCCTTGTTCTGCTCATTCAACTGCGAATACCCAGGAATCAGCTCCGTGTCATCATGCACGGGGCTGGTTTCTTTTTCATCCCCACCAGTGAGAAGATACTCAACCGACACATTAAAATGAGTTGCAATTTTTTGGAGCATTTCACCTCTGGGAACGGAACCTTTTTGCCATTGAGCGACAACAGAATTACTTTTTGCACCCAATTTTAGCGGTAATTGATAGGGTTTTTCCCCATTTTCCGAACAAAGTTTTTCATAAGTTTCGTAAAACATAAAATACCCCCTTGATTTGTGCAATACGACGAACTTATAAAAAAGAGCGCAAAAAGAGTTGACTGGCACTTAATTATGAGTTATCATGCAAGTGTACCGAGAAAACGGTACAACAGACTGCTTCCCTAAAGAGTGCTTCCATTGTAACACCATTTCTTGGAGGTTGTCAATATGAAAACTCATATTTGCGAGATTGAGAGGAGGGATACTATGAGGATTGCAGAGTTGCGACGGCGAGCAGGCTACACCCAGAAAGAACTGGCGGACAGGCTGAATGTCGACCAGAGTGCCGTGAGCCTGTGGGAAAGTGGCAAGACTAAGCCACTGCGAAAACTACATCAGACCATCGCACAGGTGCTGAATTGTACCGTGGATGAACTGCTGAAAGAGGAGTGAGTGGGAGTGTTAGAAACTATCATTGTGTCCGCGTTAGCTTCATATTTTGTGGCACGCATAACAGCGTGGGCATACCTAAAAAGAATCGACAAATACGCAGATGATTTGCTAGAGATGACAAAAAGCTTTTTCAGTGATTTGATTTCCGTTTTAGACGAACGGCTAGAGGAATGAGGGCGAATGGTTATACATAAGAAAACCGTTGCTCACTGCCCGAAGTGTGGCGGAGCAAACGGCGCACACGCCAATTTTTGCAAGGCGTGTTCTGCCAAGTTGAAAACGGTCTGCGACTGCTGGGTAAAGAAAGAGCCTTATAACTGCGAACAGGATGTTTGTCCAGGTTACAGGCTCTTGGCAATGGAGAAGCAATCAAAGACCTAAATACTGTACTTAGCGTACCATCCAAAGGAGGATTTTACCATGCAGAATGATTGCAGGAATATTTACAAGACTGCACGGCAGGTTGCAGGTCTGACGCAGGAGCGCGCCGCTGAGATGTTGGGCATCTCCGTGCGCTCCCTCGCTGACTACGAGCTGGGTGTCCGTATTCCACCAAACTATGTCGTGGACAGTATGGTGACGACATACAACAGTCAGCTCCTCGGCATCCAACACCTGCGAGAATCCGCAAATATGGCGCGCTCCATCCTGCCAGAAGTGCAGGAAATGCGACTGCCAGAGGCGGTGCTGACGCTTATCGACGCTATCTATGACTTTGCGGACGATCGCTTAGACCGTGAGCTTATCGACATCGCCAGAGATGGTGTCATCACAGGGGACGAGAAAGAACGCTTTGACCGTATCGTGGAGAAGATTCGCATGATTACCGCCGCCGCAATGGTGGTCAGTTGTGCGAAGCCAGAAATGCCACCGCACAGATGAGGAGGGACGACCATGCGACCGATTAACGCAGATGCACTGTATCGCGCCTATGTGAACAGGGGAGAAGTCGAGCTGACGCTCTCCACCGTTATCCGCGAAATTGAAAAGCAACCCACCCTTGACGCTATGCCCACAAAGCATGGGCAGTGGGACATGGCAAAAGGTGGGCACATCTACTTCTGTCCGTACTGCGACTACTTCGCCACACCGACGGAAGTGCGCGACTGGAATTTTTGCCCCTGCTGTGGTGCAAGGTTGGATGAATAGGACAACGGCAGGGCGCAGTAGGGTATTCTAAGGGGGTGTTTTGATGATTACAAAGACATGGGAGAGAATTACCGTGCTGAACGGCAAGGAGTACCACGAAACCGTCACGAAGCAGATTGGTGTCCAGCAGATTCCGTTCGAGGGCGAGATGATTACCGTGGGCGAAGTCACCATCACTGAGAGCAAACTGGGTCGCTCGGTGGTCTTTACCCGTGACCCCAGAGGGGTGTACTTAGAGCCAGAGGTCGCAGAGGAGTGCAAACGAGTTGCGGTGCAGGCATTGATAGACCAGGGGATTTGGTAAATATTTCTTAATTTATCACTAAAAACTACAGAAAGACTTTACATAGGAGGTATAGCTATGAGCAAGACGCGCAATCAACGGAAACGCGACAGCAACCTGTTCGAGAAAGTTGTCTGCGTATTACTGGTGCTGTTTCTGTTGCTGATGGTACGCAATGCCCTGCGCGAGGACAGACACTACAGGTATCTGCAACAGCGAGGGTATGAGAGTGGTGCGGTTGTCGTGCCAGCAGACGACTTTCTGCCAGAGGATTTCGACCTAGAAGCGTATCAGGACGCATTACGGCGATACGACGAGGAACACGGGGTACAGATTCTTACGACGCAAAAAGAAAATGCCCCGGAGGGGGGAACCTCCGAGGCAAACGATGCAAGAGCATCTTGAAAGCACCTTTATCTTATCACATCTTGAAAGCAAATGCAAGGAGAATTTTTATGGGACAGACAAAGCAAATTGAAATCCGTCGGAGCAAATCTCCTTACACCAATGTACAGAACCAACTTATCTGGGACGAGAAGCTACGCCCTCAGACAAGGTGGTTGCTCATCGCGATGCTCAGTCTGCCCGACGACTGGGACTATTCCATTCGGGGTCTGTCGGTCAAAACGGGACTGGCAAAGGAAACTATCTCAAAAATGTTGGTCGAGCTGACCAACGCTGGGTATCTCATGCGGAAACCGCAGAGCCACGGCGAGGGTGGCAGGTTCGCAGGAACGCAGTATATCCTCACCGATGTGGCAGGGGAGTTCGGAGAAGTCGAGGAGGAACAGGGCGAA
>JAZRID010000371.1:0-1668 GCA_045645125.1 Oscillospiraceae bacterium
GATAACGGAAATTTTCATACCCAGCATTCAGATAATCGCCGACCCCTTTGAGCTGGTCATAAGTATAATAGCGCACGGTATAGTCCTTATGCACATAGTATACGCCATAGGGGTCCTCCCACACAACACGCATCTCACTGCCGCAGGGATAAAACGAAATGCCATCGAGTTCAGCATTTTCATACGGCTTCTTCCCATGTGCGACGAGATATTCATTCAAATAGGTGCGATACAACGCGCCCGAATACTTCGTCACCAATTCCTGTCGTTCTTCCTGCGTCAAGGACTGGTAAAAGTCAACGGCAAGTGCCTTCACTTTCGGCAAAGTATCCGCGTCTGCATAATTGGGAACAAAACAAGCGTAGTTCATATCCAGATGGTAGGGAGAGGTTTCGCACAGTATCAATGCCTGTTCCACGGTAACGGAAATCTCCTCCGTGGGATACCCAAGTTCCTGCGCCAATCCCGTACCAAACCCATAGTAGATACCGTAGTTGACCTCATGCCCGAACAACATCTGCCCCAGTGCAACAGGAAACGCCTGTGTCTGGAGATTGTCGTAGCCAATGTACAGAACACGGTCACTCGACCACGGGGTATAGTCGCCATTGCAAATCCGTATCTCGCATGGTGTATCAACTGTGCCAAACTGCTCCTCGACCAGTGCCATTACCCGTGTGATTTCCGCGACGGTAGAATGGATTTTCTCCTCTGTGATATCACTGGTAAACTGTATTGTCAGTTCACCCACGGTCGTTTCCATGCCACCCTTGTCCTGATAGGACATCCCATATGGTTCAGAAATAGATACCAATACTTCCCTTGTATCCACCTGTAGCGGTGGGGTATTCTCTGTATCTGTGTTTTGTTGGTTTCCTGCACTACAGCCGACAGCGAACAATAGCATCGCCACCACCAACAGTTTTGTAAAATATCGCATCATTCTCCGCATGGTAACTATCTCCTGAGTATCTTCTGCAAAAAAGGTCTGGATTCCACCAAGAACCCAGACCCTTTTTATACTATATTTTATTCCGTCAGAGGCTTCATCGTGGGGAACAGGATAACCTCACGGATGGTATCGTTATTGGTCAGCATCATCACGGTGCGGTCGATACCGATACCCATACCGCCCGTGGGGGGCATACCGTACTCTAGAGCAGTGAGGAAATCTTCATCCATCATCTCGGTTTCATCGTCACCGCGCTCACGCTGTTCGACCTGCTTGAGGAAACGCGCGCGCTGGTCGATGGGGTCGTTCAGCTCAGAGTAGGCATTCGCCAGCTCACTGTGGCACACAAACAGCTCGAAGCGTTCCGTCAAACGGGGGTCCTGCGGAGAACGCTTTGTCAGAGGGCTAACCTCAACGGGATACATGGTAATAAAGGTAGGCTGAATCAGCTTTTCCTCGACACGCTGGTCGAAGCAGGCATACAGGGCATTGCCCCAAGTCTTTTCTGCGGCATCAGCCAACTCGACACCCTTGGCATTGGCGGCTGCAACGGCCTCGGCATCATCGGTGATGGCATCAAAGTCAATGCCAACATACTCTTTGACCGCCTCAACCATAGTCATGCGACGCCAACCGGGAGTAAGGTCAATCTTCTCGCCCATCCATTCCACTTCATAGGTTCCAAGAATGTCCTTGGCAGCGCCGGACAGAATGCC
>JAZRID010000372.1:0-2616 GCA_045645125.1 Oscillospiraceae bacterium
TCTTCCATGATGTAGGAGCGCAGGTTGCCGATATGGGCAAAGTGGTACACGGTGGGGCCACAGGTGTACATCTTCACGATGTCAGGGCTGTTGGGCACAAACTCTTCCTTTTTACGGGTCAATGAATTATATAGGTACATATCGTATTTCCCTCCGATATTGTAGTGAATCACGCATTGATTACATACTATCAGTGCTGTGTGTCCATGTCAAGGAAATTTGGGGAAAGTTAATCGCTTTTTCTTGCCTGTCGGCTGTGGGTATGCTATGATAAGGGAAATTGTCAAAATTGTGAAACAGGAGAGAGAATGTCACTATGAATCGTCAGGCATTGGAACAGAAGCTGTGTGAGCTTCCCATCGTGCAATATGAATTTTTTGAAACGCAGGAGTTGCTGTTTACCGAACGCGTGCGCTATGTCTGTGAAACCGAGTGCCCCCAGTATGGCAAAAGTTGGGCGTGTCCCCCTGGTGTGGGCACGGTCGAAGAATGTAAAGCGCGCTGTTTAAGCTATCCCCACGGTCTGCTCATCACCACCATGACCGAGGTGCGTGACATCGCGGATATCGAGGAAACGCTCTCCACGCGAGGCGCACATGAGGCGGTCACACGCGAGGCGGCCGCGCTGGTTCGCGCCGAGGGCTGTGAAACCTATGTGCTGTCCACGGAGTCCTGCGCGGTGTGTGAGCATTGTACCTACCCCGATGCGCCCTGCCGCCATGCAGACAAGATGTTCCCCTGTGTGGAGAGTCATGGTATTCTTGTCACCGAACTGGCAGAACACTACGGTATCGAATTTCAAGCAGGTGCAAATATCGTCACATGGTTTAGCTTAATCCTATATCGCTAATCGCTTCTCTTTTTATATTGAACAGCCTCGGATTGTACCAACTGTACTATCTGGGGCTGTTTTTTGTTACGCTCCTACCGTGTTACACTAAGTTAATCACCGTTTTCTTTTGGCGTTCTGCTTTCTTTGCAAACTGCGCCGCACCACCCCACGCGTGGGTGATATAAGTCACGACATAATCGGATTGTTTGAGCATCCAGTTATTGCGCCATGAGATAGCGAAGCGAGGATGAACCGCTTCGATACCCTCTGGAAGCATGGTGTCTGCGTAATCACGGGTGTCAAATTTCTCTCTTTTGTGGGGCATACGCTCTAGGACAACGGCGTAATGGATGTGGGGATATACCGACACCAACTCCTTCAGAACAGCTCGCACAATACCATCAAAGGCTCCTTGCTGACCAACATAAAACATATCCACAGCATAATTTTCGATTAAATCAACCAGCACCTCACGCAGTTTAGATTGTATCGAACGCGGACAATCCCGATGTCCAAAAAATGTACAAACTACCATATCAACATCTCCTTTGTGGGATATATCGCAATTATACCGCTTGTTGCACAAATTTGCGATATGTCCCACACGATTTATCGCAGATTTAGGTAAACTAAAATCACGATATATCGCAGGGAGGGGATGCGAATTGAATACAAAAGAAGCTGTAGCAAAGCGCATTCTCGCGCTCTGTGCGGAACGGAACATGGCTATCAATGCCTTAGCAACTGTGTCTGGCGTTTCTCCATCCACGATTTACAGTATGCTGAATGAGAAAAGCCAAAATCCTGGAGTTGTTTCGTTGAAGAAGCTCTGTGATGGCTTGGGAATCACTCTGGGGGAGTTCTTCTCTACCCCGGAATTCGATGCTCTTGAGCAAGAAATAAAATAACGACAGCCCTGCATGATAAAAGTCCACCAAGCTCCAATTTTGGAATTTGATAGACCTGTTTTTTGTTGCGTTCATTGCTCCTACTGTGTTATACTAAGCGAACCATCGTATGTAAGGTGAGATAATGGAACAGAAGATTCGTCGTGACCGCAATATGGGAGATAATCTCCGTAGATTACGCATGGATAAAGGAATCTCGCAGGAGAAGCTGTGTGCTGAATTACAGTGTCGTGGTTGCGATATTGGTAGAACGACTTATGCAAAATATGAAGCCGGTGAGTTGAACATTCGAGCCAGTGTCATTATCGAACTTCGCAAGATATATAACTGTACTTTCGATGATTTCTTTGTAGGTCTTGATATTTCCGAAGAATAATTGACGAGAATGGTAGCTATGGAATATTCGGAACTGTATGCCAAAAGAATTCGCAAACTGTGCAAGGAGCGCGGTATTGCAATCAATAAACTTGCTACGATGAGCGATGTGAAACAGTCTACTCTGGATAATATCGTTCGTGGTTTGACAAAGAACCCGCGCGTAAAAACACTCCACAAAATCGCGTTGGCATTCAATATGACCTTAGCCGAATTTCTCGACTTTGAAGAATTAAATGCGTACTCTTTTGAGGACGACAACGAAGAATAAATGAAACCCTATGCAGATAAAAAACTGAACAACCTCCCGATGAGGGAGAGCATGGATACTGTTACTACAGTCAGAAATCGTATTCTGGCATTATGCGGTGAGCGTGAGATTACCATTAACAAATTGGCTACCATCTCCGCCCTTCCTCCGTCCAGCATCAAGAATATTCTCTATGGGAAAAGTCAAAATCCAAAACTTATCACCATCAAGATGATTTGCGATGGCTTGGG
>JAZRID010000373.1:0-1809 GCA_045645125.1 Oscillospiraceae bacterium
CAGTGTCGCGACGAGCGATACAGCACTGCTCCTTCTCCATGTCCTTGGGGCCAATCTCAACACGCAGGGGCACACCGCGCATCTCGTACTCAGCGTACTTCCAACCAGGAGCCTTGTCGCTCAGGTCAATCTTGGCGCGCACACCAGCGGTTTGCAGACGGGTGAGCAGACCCTTGGCGGCATCCTCGACACCAGGCTTGTGCTGTGCGATGGGCAGAACGATGGCCTGAATGGGGGCGACGCGGGGGGGCAGAACCAGACCGTTGTCGTCACCATGGGTCATAATGATACCACCAATCAGACGGGTGGAAACGCCCCAACTGGTCTGATGGGGGAAGTGGAGCTGATTGTCGGAGCCAGTAAAGGAGATATCGAATGCTCTGGCGAAGCCGTCACCAAAATAGTGGCTGGTACCAGCTTGCAGTGCCTTTTTATCGTGCATCATGCACTCGACCGTGTAGGTCTCCTCGGCACCGTTGAACTTCTCCTTGTCGGTCTTGCGACCACGGGTGACAGGCATTGCAAGGAAGTTCTCGCAGAAGTCAGCGTAGATGTTCAGCATGAGCGTGGTTTCCTCGCGTGCCTCCTGCTCGGTGGCGTGCATGGTGTGACCTTCCTGCCAGAGGAACTCGCGGTGACGCAGGAAAGGACGGGAGGTCTTTTCCCAACGCAGAACAGAACACCACTGGTTGTACTTCTTGGGCAGGTCGCGGTGGGAGTGGATGATGGTCTTGAAATGCTCGCAGAACAGTGTTTCACTGGTGGGGCGGATGCAGTAGCGTTCCTCCAGCTTCTCACTGCCGCCGTAAGTGACCCATGCACACTCAGGGGCAAAGCCCTCGACATGGTCCTTCTCCTTTTGCAGAAGGCTCTCGGGAATCAGCATGGGCATCATCACATTTTCGTGGCCAGTTGCCTTGAACTGGCGGTCCATCTCCTGCTGAATATTCTCCCAGATGGCATAGCCATAGGGGCGGTAGATGAACATACCCTTGATGCTGGAATAGTCAATCAGCTCGGCCTTCTTGCAGACATCGGTAAACCACTGGCCAAAATCCGTATCACGGGCGGTGATGGCATCTACTTGTCTTTTATCCTGTGCCATAGTACAAATCTCCTGTTATATAAAATAATAATTGTGTTCACTAACCCCCTATTCTATCCAGTTTGCAGAGGGTTGTCAAGGCTACCAAAATGAAAAAGTCGCGCAGACGGGAACATCCACGCGACTTCTTTGTGCTTTTTATCGGGTTATTTGGTCAAATACTCCACAAGGTTCTGGAAAGTTTGTGCAACTTCGGCGCGTGTTGCGGGACGGTTGGGGGAGAGGTGGGTACTGCCACTGGTGTAAAGAATACCGCTATTGACTGCCCAGTACATCGCACTCCAGGCGTAGTTGCTGATGTCGGTGTAGTCGTAATAGTCATAGATGGTGGTATTCACAAATCCGTAGGTAGAGGGATACCCCAGATAGCGGTAGAGAATCACCGCGAGTTGTTCGCGTGTGATGGGGTCGTCACCGCGGAAAGTACCGTCGGGATAGCCATTGATGTATCCACAGTAGCTCGCCCAAGAGGCAGGCTCTGCATACCAAGTGCCTGTGATATCCGAGTAGAAGGGGTAGACACCGTAGCGCGGATTGTCCTCCAGATTGTGCAGAACCTGTACCAGCATGGCACGGCTGAGGGTTTCTCTGGGGGCGAAAGTCACGGCATCCATGCCCTGAAACAGGCCACGGCTGGTGACAAAGGCGGCGGAACTGTAAAACCAGTCATTGGGCGAAACATCGCGGAATCGCTTGGCGGTATC
>JAZRID010000374.1:0-8865 GCA_045645125.1 Oscillospiraceae bacterium
AGATTTGTATATAGTATCATTTTGATTGGAAACGATATACATTTCGTACATTGTGATGATGAAATGGTTTTGTTCGGTACATATGTTATAATGAAAAATGTAGGGGATAAGTTACCTGCGAGAACAATGAACGATTACGCAAGACAGAGACATATAGTAGGAGGATACAGATGACTAATACGAATTTGAATATCGTTGTGCAGAATACAACTAACGCATTTGGTTTGGATGGTACGATGGTGGAGATTTGCAAGACAAAGGATGGAGTTTCGGTCGTAGGTGCATGGAACCGTGACATAGGTACCAAGGCGGTGAAGCTGGTGGTATCTCTAGTGTATTCTAATGGGGAGTGTAGCCCCATCCACGAGTATGCGCCAAGCAAGATTACGGTTAAGGGTCTGAGTGATATGGGTGATCTTGATGGTCTGAGTCCAGAGGTTATCCCAGAGCTTTACAAGGTTCTTCAGCAGAAGAAGGCAGAGCTTCCTGTTTATGATGTTGGCAATGGCAAGTGTTCACTGCATCAGGCGTACCGTGCATTGTGTGATTATGTACAAACATACGAGCAACCGGGTGTTGTGTTTGTGACAGAGGGGTACGGAAACATCCGAGCAAGTGATTTGCAGAAGGTTTTGGACAAGCTCAATGTTGGGTATAGCCGTTTGGAAATTCAAAAAAACTTTAAGATGTGGGGGTTGCTTCGTACGAGTGAGGCGGCAGATCATGTTTATGCGTACCGCATCAATAGACCTGGTATGAGAGATTGGTATTTCTCGTTCAGACTGCCAGCGCAGGTGGAGGCGGTACAGGATGAAGCAACCAAGGAGGTGGTGTAATGGGGACTATGCGTATTGACGGTATCATGGTGTTCAACTATGTCGGGAGTAAGCGACGCATGGCAGGGACGCTGTCCAAGATGATTCCTGCCAACTGCAAGGTGTATGTAGAGCCGTACTGTGGAGGTGCAGCTCTGGCACTCAACAGTGAGCGGAAGTTTGATGTTAAACTGCTGAACGACTTCAATCCCCATATTGCCAACTTCTGGGCGGTGGCAACGAATCCGTTGACAAGTGCGGCTTTGCTGGAGGCGTTAAAGCAGACCCGTCATAGTCAGAGTGTGTTTATGAGTGCCAAAGAGCGTAGGGATACCTATGGTTCAAACCGTTCGGATTGTGTGCAGTGGGCGGTGGATACATACATTCTGTATCGTCAGTCGTACAGTGGCAAGGGAGAACATTGGACTTATAACAGTAAGGCTAGTTATGAGTCCCATCTTACTAATCCTTTGGGACTGGCGTTGGCGTTCAAGAAGCTACAGGCTCAACCATTCCGAGTGTATAACACGAATGCAGTGGACTTTCTGGAGCAAGAGGGGGTGCTGGACAATCCAGAGGCATTTATCTTCCTTGATCCACCGTATTTAGAGGGACTGCGTTGTGATGGCAAGCTATATCAGGTGGATATGCCTGATGTGCGTGATCACATTGATTTGCTCAAGGCAATTCGGCAGGCGAAGGCGAAGATTGTGCTCTCTGGCTACTGGTCGGGGCGCGATGATGGAACTGACCTGTATGACTACTACCTGATACCTTATGGGTGGCATCGCCATCTGTTGGGAGAGTACAGCAAGGGGTGTAGCATGAGCGAAGATACGGAGAAAGGTGCTGAGTGGGTCTGGACAAACTACGATTTAAAGGCAGAAGCACCGGGAGCATTGACCTTGTTGCAGTCCTACTGTGACGATGAAAATATCTCTGGACAAAATGAGTGGTTAGTGGTACACTCATCCACCCGAAGGGGGCAGGAAACATGACTTGTGGTGCAGAGAACGAAAAGTTTGTTGTATTGGCGACTCGATTGGAATTAAAGTCTGGGACGGCAAACATACATAGTTTTCACGGGAGTACCCCCGAATTGGTGCATCAAATTTGCAAGGTAATTAAAAATAGTAGAACGGAGGTTAGTGCAGATGAGAGTAGTAGCATACGCGCGTTTTTCCAGCGACAACCAGCGTGAGGAAAGTATTGATGCCCAGCTCCGGGCAATCTATGAATATGCACATAGACATGGTATGACAATTGTGGATGAATATATTGACAGGGCTAAAACGGCAACCAGCGATAAGCGGCCTGGGTTTCAGCAGATGATTACAGATGCGAAAGGGGGTGATTTTCAGGCTATTATTGTTCATAAGCTGGATAGATTTTCGAGAAACCGTTATGATAGTGCAATTTATCGTAACAAGCTGTCGCAACTCAATGTACGCCTGTACTCAGTTGTTGAAAATCTTGATGATAGTCCAGAGAGCATTATCATGGAAGCCATGTTGGAGGGAATGGCGGAGTACTATTCAAAGAATCTGGCTCGTGAAGTGCGTAAAGGAATGATGGAAACTGCGCTTCAGTGTAAGTCTACAGGAGGTAAGCCACCTTTGGGGTATCGTATCAATCCTGAGACCCGGAAGTATGAGATTGACGAATGGGAAGCGGGAGCTGTTCGGCTGATTTACAGCATGGTTATTGATGGGCAGGGGTATATCCCGATCATCAATGCACTGAACCAACAGGGGTATAGAACCAAGGCGGGAAATAGCTTCTCAAAGACATCTCTGTATCAGATCTTGGTCAATGAAAAATACACAGGTGTTTATGTATTTAATCGGGCGGAAGCAGCAGATCAGAAGGGTGTGCGCAATAATCACAGGAGTAAGAGCGAAGATGAGATTATCAGGATTCCGGGGGGTATTCCCGCAATCATATCCAAGGATGATTTTGATCTGGTGCAATCCATTATGAAAGCTCGTAAAAATAAGAATGCCAGAATCAATGGAACACAAAATTTTCTGCTAACGGGAAAAATTGTGTGTGGAGATTGTGGTAGTGCCTATATAGGGAGTAGTCGAGTAGCTGGGCGTAACCGTCAGAGATATATTTCATACCGCTGTAATAAACGTCATGCCAAATCAAAGGAGGCCTGTGCAAACAAAGAGGTGAGAAGAGAATATATTGAAGCATTCGTGTTGAAGCAGTTGGCTGAGGTCTTGTTTAACGAGGAGGTTAGGCGAACAGTTCTGGATAGTTACAATAAGTATCTGATAGAGGAACAAACTGGAAAAAGTTCGAATGTTCAAAATTATAGAGCTGAACTGAAAACCATAATCAAAAAAATTGATAATCTGGTTGAAGTGATTGCGGACGGTCATAGTGCGGCTATTATGAATAAACTGGCGCAGTTGGAGTCCCGAAAGGATGAATTGGAGGCTATGATCCACAGGGAACAGCGTATGATAGAAAATCAGACGCTGGAAGCTAGTGAAGTCGAGCGAGGATTTGAACGGGCAAAGCAGATGTTGGTGGATGGAACTTTAGAAGGGACACAGAGATTGATCAATCAGTATGTGGACAAAGTCAAGGTATATCAGGAGCACGTTGAGGTTAGCTTCAACGTGCTCCCGCTATTATGGGCAGAAAAAAAGCACAACGGCATGGTTTTTCGCCATGCCGTTGTGCTTGAAAATGGTGGAGGTGAGGGGAGTCGAACCCCTGTCCCAAAACCATTCCACGGGATGTTCTCCGGGCGCAGTCGGTTATTGCGGACGGCGTTACCGCCCTGTTCCCCTCCCCGTTGGCAAGCCGACACGCCGACAGGTCGGGTGAGAGTCATGGTGCATGGTACGGTCAACTCTTTCCGTACTCACGGTGACTGCTAAACGACGCCCTTCCTAAGCCGCAGTACTCAAAGGTCGGACGGCTGCCTTAATTAGGCAGCGTAAGCAAAAGAATTGTTGTTCTTTAATTTATAAGTTGCCCATTTTTAGATGGCTGGGCACCATCGCCCGCTAATCCTGCTTCCTAATCCCCGTCGAAACCGGTACACCCCCTTGTATTGGTCGGAGCATACAAGTAGTATGATTGCCTCCGCTGAACTGTAGTATACTACAGCCCAACGGAGAAAACAATCAAAATTTTGTAAACAATTGCGATTTCAACAAAAATTTTTCGTGAAATGCAGAATTACTTCTTCTCAGGAGCAGGATACTCCTCGCCTAAGGTATCTACACGGATGGACTGAATCACTTGGTCCTGCTTGGGGCGGTCGTTCATCATGTTGCGGTTGACGCGGGAAACAGCAACAGCGGCCTCCACATTTTCCGTGATGGCACCAAAGGCGGCATACTGTCCGTCCAGATGGGGCGCAGCATCGACCATGATGAAGAACTGGCTGCCTGCGCTGTCGGGGTGCATGGCGCGTGCCATAGACAGAACGCCCAGCGTGTGCTTGATGTCGTTCTTCTCGAAGCCGTTGCCCTTGAACTCACCGCGAATCTGGTAGCCAGGGCCACCCATGCCGGTGCCGTCGGGGCAACCGCCCTGAATCATAAAGCCAGGAATGACACGATGGAAAATCAGACCGTCATAGTATCCGTTGTTGGCCAGTT
This sequence comes from Oscillospiraceae bacterium, assembly GCA_045645125.1. Taxonomy (GTDB): domain Bacteria; phylum Bacillota; class Clostridia; order Oscillospirales; family Oscillospiraceae; genus Pelethomonas. Next base: position 4,439 of record JAZRID010000374.1, read on the forward strand.
CGATGAAGTTGTTGACGGTGTTAGGAGCCTTCTCGGGGTACAGCTCGCCCTTCATCACCTGACCGTTTGCCAGTTCAATGGTTACAATGGGATTGCTCATAGTGGTGTATCTCCTTTTGTTTTGGATTAACGATTAAAGGTTTTCATGGCGCGGTCGATATCGCGCTTAGCATCGCGCTTCGCAGTCGAATCGCGCTTGTCGTAGTTTTTCTTACCCTTGCACAGACCTACTTCAATTTTTACGCGGGAATTTTTGAAGTAGACGCTGAGAGGAATTAACGCATAGCCGTCCTGCTGGACATATGCCTGTAGACGGTTAATCTCACGCTTGTGCATGAGGAGACGGCGCGGACGAACGGGGTCTTTATTAAAAATGTTGCCGTGCTCGTAGGGACTGATGTGCATTGCGTGAAGGTAAATCTCTCCGTTCTTGGCGATACAGTAGGAGTCCTTCAAATTTAATGTACCAGCACGAATGGATTTAACCTCTGTCCCAAATAGCTCGATGCCTGCCTCGTAGCGGTCCTCCACAAAATAGTCGTGGTGCGCTTTTCGATTCTGTGCCGCAATTTTGATGCCACCTTTTTCTGCCATGCTCTGATTCCCCTTTCTGCACGGATTCCCTTCCCACTATACCATATCTTTTCTCCGCCTGCAAGCATGGAATTTTGCTGAGATTCGTCAATTTTCACAGAAAAAACAGAAAGAAATCGGGATTGACAGTGAAGTTTACCGCGTGGTACAATCAGTACAATACTATATCCAAAGGAGGACGATACCAATGGACTACAAAAAGGAATATGAAAAATGGCTGACCAGCGGTGTGTTGACCGCAGGTGAGGTGGCAGAACTGGAGGCAATTCGCGATAATGCGAAGGAGATTGAGAGCCGTTTTTACGGTCCTCTGGAATTTGGTACCGCAGGTCTGCGCGGAACGATGGCAGTTGGTCTGCACCATATGAATATCTATGTGATTCGCCACGCTACACAGGGCTTTGCCAATGTCATTTGCGCCGAGGGCGAGGAGGCAAAAAAACGCGGTGTTGCTATCTGTATGGATTGTCGCCTGAATGGTATGGAGTTTGCTCGCGCCGCGGCGGAAGTTTGCGCCGCAAACGGTATTCATGTGCGTATCTTTGAGGCACTGCGCCCCACACCTGAGTTGAGCTTTGCTGTGCGCCACTACGGTTGCCAGGCAGGTATCAATGTCACCGCTAGCCATAATCCCAAGGAGTACAACGGCTATAAGGTCTACTGGGAGGATGGCGCACAGTTGCCCCCCAAACACGCGGCCGCAGTCGCAGATGCCCTGCAAAAGATTGATATTTTTACCGATATCAAGACGATGGACTATGAGAAAGCGGTTGAGGCTGGCCTGATTACCGTGATGGGTAAGGAGACGGACGAGGCATTCTTGCAGGAAGTGATGGCACAGCTGACAGATGAGAAAGTAATTCCTGCTGTGGCTGACCAGTTCAAGATGGTCTATACCCCCTTCCACGGCACAGGTCACGAACTGGTACCTGAAGCACTGAAGCGCGCTGGTATTAAGCACCTGTTGTGCGAGCCGCAGCAGATGGTCATTGACGGAAACTTCCCCACCGTGGTTTCCCCCAATCCCGAAAATCCCGAGGGTTTCTATCTGGCGGTTGAACTGGCTAAGCAGAATGATGTTGATTTTATCCTCGGTACTGACCCCGATGCAGACCGTGTCGGCGTGATGGTGCGCGATAAGAATGGGGAGTATCAAGTCCTGAGTGGCAACCAGACAGGTGTGCTGTTGCTGGATTACCTCATCGGTGCCATGAAACGCGCAGGAAAACTGCCTGAGAATCCCGTGGCACTGAAGACCATCGTGACCACCGAAATGGCACGCGCCGTCGCAGAGGCGAATGGTCTGAAGAGCTTTGATACCTTTACTGGCTTTAAGTTCTTGGCCGAGAAGAAGGATGCACTGGAGAACAGTGGCGAGGGAAATGTTATCTTCTCCTATGAGGAGAGCTTCGGGTATATGCTGGGTGGTTTTGTCCGTGATAAGGACGCTGTCACCGCATCTCTGTTGCTGACGGAGATGGCCGCTTACTATGCCGCGAAGAACATGACCCTGCTGGATGCCCTCGATGCACTGTATGAGAAGTACGGCTACTTCGGAGAAAAGACGCACAATTTGGTGATGCCTGGTCTGGATGGTCTGAAAGACATGGCGAATCTGATGAAGAAACTGCGTGAAACTCCGCCTAGCGAAGTTGCTGGTGTGACCGTGGTGCAGTTTAAGGACTATGCCGATGGCAGTGTGCTGGACTGTGCGACAGGGGAGAAGCATACGATGGAGCTGTCTGGCTCCAATGTGCTCCGCTTTGAACTGGCCGATGGTACGAGCATCATTGTCCGTCCCTCCGGCACAGAGCCGAAGATTAAGGTCTATATCTTGACCAAGGGTGATAATATGGCCGCTCGCGATGCGAATATTAAGAAGTACGGCGAGTGGGTTGATACCCTCAAGAAATAACATAGAAAATGCCTCTAATACGGAAAAATCATCTGTGTTAGGGGCATTTTTGTGCGATTTTGTGCGAATTTTACTGATGGAAATATTTTCTGTTTGGTTAATTTGGTAGATTTGGTTGACAATAAGAGTACAATATGTTACAATTTGGATACAAATTATTACAGTGAGGAGTGTTGCCCGAATGCAGAATAGTCAGGGTCTGATGTATAAAAATCATCCCCTTCGTCGTGTGGGAAATATCATTTATTACGGTTCTATGGCACAGCCCTACATCATTATGATGCAGGTGAAGGAAACCAAAAAGGAAAAGGATTTGGAGATTGCGACTAAGGTATCCGTCGAGCTACAGCGTACCGCGAAAGATTTGAGAAGCCGTGACCGCATCGTGAAGAAAAGCGAGAAAAATAGCTTGTACGACGCGATGGATGTTTCCGCCATCTGGCTGGAACGCGCACTGGCTGGTAAGTAATCGGACACTGTTGCGAGAATAAAGAGGATATACGAATGAGAAAGCTTCTGACAAAGACTTCTATCCTTGCCGTGTTGGCGGTAATGATTATGACAGCTACTGCTTCCGCTGCTGAGATTGGTACCGGCGTGGTGGACGCTACTTCGTTGCGTTTGAGAAATGAGCCTTCGCTGTCTTCTTCCACCGTCACTTATCTGCCCAGTGGTGCTGTGGTGTCGGTCCACGAACAGTTGGCTGGTTGGTACAAAGTCGTCTACAATGGAATGACTGGTTATGTTTCGGCAGATTATCTGGTGTATACACCTAGCGTGACAACGGAAGAATCTACGGATGAGCCTGTCATCGACAGTAGTACCGAAAATGCACAGGAAGAAACTCAGACTGTGGGGACGATTAGCGGAAATAATGTCAATTTCCGTACACAGCCGATGACATCTGCCGATATCATTGGAAAGCTGGCACAGGGGACAGAAGTTGAAGTGCTGTCTGTTTCCGATGGATGGTGCGAAGTGCGCTATCAGGGAACGACAGGCTATGTCGCAGCCGATTATGTTGCGGTGAACGGTGAAACGCTTCGTCAGCCCCGCGGAATGGTGACTGGTTCCTGCGTCAATGTCCGCAGTGGACCGACAACAGAACACGGTATCGTTACTAAGGTGTATGCTGGTGCGGTTGTGGACCTGCTGGAAAGGTTGATAACTGGTATCGTATTAGCTACAACGGCTATGAGGGATACATCAGAGAGGATTTTATCCGCGAATATACTGGCAGTGTATCCAGTGCCATCGGAGACCAGGTTGTCGCATTGGCGATGAACTATCTCGGTGTCCGCTATGTGTATGGCGGTGCATCCCCCAGTGGTTTTGATTGCTCTGGCTTTACTTTGTATGTTTTTAAGCAGTTTGGATACAATCTGCCCCACTCTGCAACCTCTCAGTGGTATGAGAGCGGTCAGTATGTTGAGCGCAGTGACCTGCAGCCTGGTGATATCGTTCTGTTCTGTGACCCCTCCCGTAGTAACGGTAAGGCCTGCTCCCATGTCGGTATTTATATCGGCAATGGTGAGTTTATCCACGCGTCCTCTGGTTCCAGTGGAAAGTATGTGCGTATTAGCAGTCTGAACACAGGATACTATAATACATATTATAAGGGTGCAAAGCGATTGGGTTGATTTTATACCTCTAACAAAATATGATAAATGTAACGCCGATGGTACAGCCATCGGCGTTCGTTTTTTGTGCGGAGAGAGGGAGTATAAAAAAGTATAAAAAAGTCGAAAAAAGGTATTGACAAATGGCGACAGGAGTGGTATATTAATCAAGCTGTCGCGAGCGGTCGAGCTTCAGCGGTGGCGAGATGAAAAAAGTTTTGAAAAGTCGAAAAAAGTGCTTGACAAAACGAAAACGGTCTGATATAATGACCAAGCTTCTGGCTGACAGGTTCGAGCGA
>JAZRID010000375.1:0-3439 GCA_045645125.1 Oscillospiraceae bacterium
GGTTCACTTCCGGGGGCCCGACGCACAGCTGTCGGGTACCGGCGGCCTGCTCGGTTGCGCCTTGGCTCAGTGCCTGCGCACCGTTGGAAACCTGATTGGAGCCATTGTCCAACTGGTCGGCACTATCCACAATCTGCAACACGGTCTTACTGACATCAATCGTCATCTCACGCATAGCGACCAGAACATCGCGAAGACGACCGACATAGTACTTCTCGGCACGAGTACGGGCACCAAAGTTACCGTGAGAGAACTCGTTCATCAGGTAGCACTCATCCTCAACCACTTCGCTGAGAATCTTCTGGCTCTTACGCATGGCATAACACATATCGCCCAGCTCACTGCGGCTCTCAAACTCCACAGGGATGGTGAAATCACCCTTGGAGAAGCCAAGAAGTGCCTCCTGCACCTGATTGACAGGGGGAAGGATGGAGTTGAGAATGATGCGGATAATCAGGAGAACTGCGATAGTAGCCAACAGGGTGGCAACCACAAAGATAATGGAGCAGGTGTTCACCATAGCCATCTGGTCGGCAACGGCTTCGTCCTGTGCGGCAACAATGCCGTCGTCAACAATCTGTGCCAGAGAGGTCATTTCCTCCAACTTAGGGGTACAGGTAAACTGCACCATGTTGATGGCATTGGCAACGCGCCCTGCATTGACTTCGGTAATGATGTCGGGCGCAACATCCATCCAAGCCTGTGTCGCAGACAGATAGTCGGTCAGATTGGAGCGGTCCATAGGATAGACTTCCTGCAATTCCTTGATATCCTCCTCCATCTTCTCCAGACATTGAAGGGCTTGGGCCTCCAACTGGGGATTCTTGGGGTCGTCGGGGATGAGGGCGATATCGCGGATGTTACGGGCGGCGATGTTAGATTCCAGACGGATGGTTGTGATGAGAACATTGGCGCGAACATGGCGGTCAATCAAATCGTTGTACCCGTTGGACAACGAGAGCATGGCCACGATACTGCTGATAATCAAAATCAGCGAAACGGTAATCGTGATACCAAAGCCGATGAATAGGGAATGTTTTAGCTTCAAATTTTTTAACATAAACTCGCTCCTCACACATTTTTTTTGGATTTCTGACAAAAAAATTATAACAATTTTGTGTACAGAAATAAAGAAAAAATTTTCCTGCGTGGATAATATTGTGAAAATGACGATTATCCGCACTATAATTCCTGTTTTTCTTGTCAAAATGCTGAAAATACCCGAGCATTGACTTGTCAGTTGTATTGTCATACAATACAGTATCCACCGTATAAAAACAAAGGAGGGAGCGTATGTGCGATAGAATAAAAAATGGCAATATTTGGCTCTATGCCCTGTTCCATGAGAAGTCGTCTGAGCTGTCTGTCTTGGATCAGTATTTAGACTTGTTACCGCCAGAACGCAGAGAAAAGGCACTGCGCTATCGCAATCCGATAGACCGCCACCACTGCATCCTGTCCTATCTGCTGTTGCGCCACGCGCTGAACAGTCGTTTCGGACTCCACAATCCGCGGATTGCCGTCACGGAGCGCGGAAAGCCGTTCCTGCCAGACTATCCAGAAATATATTTTAACCTCAGCCACTGCCCAAAGGGGTGTGTGGTCGGGGTGTCGGATGTCCCTATCGGGGTGGATGTGCAGGATATTCGAGACTTTTCTCCGCGTCTGGTGCAGTTTTGCTGTTCCCCAGAGGAAAAAGTGCGCATCGCCCAGTCAACGCAACCCAATGATGAGTTTACGAGAATCTGGGCGATGAAAGAGAGTTATCTGAAATGCAGTGGGTGTGGCATCATACGGGACTTACCATCGGTTGATACCACGCAGTTAGAAGCACAGATTGCGGTGTGCCGACAGAACGATTGCTATATTGCGGTAGCGTGTGAACCGTGATATGACATCAACTGACCAACTGAATCGTGGCGGAGAGTGCGCCTGTCTGCTCACTACAGTAGAAAATCTGTCCAGAGGGAAGTGTGTGCGCCTCCTGCGACTGGTAGGTGGCATAGAACGGAACCGTCATGGTCACACCGTCGCGTATTTCGTCAGGGAAACGGAAGTCGTGCCCGATGGTAATGCCAACCAAATCCTTCTCGATAGGCGTTCCTGCGATAGCTTCCGATACCGCCGTGAACAGAGCCTCTTTGATACCGTCCAGTGTCCAGTCACCTGTGAGCGTCAAGGTCAATCCCTCAGGACTGCCACCCCGATACCATACGCTCGTGTAGTAGAGGCGCGAAAGACCACTGATGACTTCGGCATCGGTGAAAGTAATCTCTTTGCTGTCTGCCTCGGTTGGGTGGGAGTCCAGCTCATATTTGACATACCTAGCCACTCTTGCGCGCTCCGTGTCGGTAATATACGCGCTGTTGACGACGGAGAGGAAGCGTTCCTGATTGCGGAGGAACAGGGTCACAAAGATAGCAGAAAGATTCTGGCTGAATGCACCGTCCAACCCGTCATCGGTCATGGAGAGCATATCGTGGTACTGGTCAAAGCTCGCTGTACCGCTGTCAGCAAACAGATAGAGCGCATTCTGGAGATGCTCCAACTCGTAGAAGCCGTCAGGGGAAACGCCACTGTAGAGTTCGCCATAGTTGCGCCAGCTCAGATAGGGGAGATAGCTGACGGCAAGGGCGATGTTCTCCTCGTAGTTGTCATGAATCAGACGGGAGAATTGCTCGGCGGTGGCAAAGGAAGTGAAACTTTCAGCAATCCGCAGACGCAGTGCAGAAAATGCTTCGCTGTATGTATTGCTGTACTCTAAGACGAAGTTCTGCGGTGTGCCGTTGGTGTCAAAGGTCGCAAGGGTCCAAGTGAGGGCGGTGTCGCCGTTCCAATCCGCAGGTTGCGGAGAAACGGAGAGAATCCAACCGTCCTCCCGACCACTCTGGTACACCGTTTCATCGTAAAAATGGATACCGTCCTCACTCTCTACCGCCACGACAGGGAGCGCAGAGGGGAGTTCCATGCGGAATAGTCCACTGGGGTGGGTGTACGATTCACTGATGGAAACCGTATCAGAGCTGTTGTCACTCTGCCCCTTGTCATTCTCGGTCGATGGGGTGTCGGTTGTATGTGTATCCTCGATGGGGGGCTTGGTGTCAGTATCGGTAGTGTTGCTTGTATCGGTGCAACCGCCGAAAGTGAGTGTGACTGCACCCATCGCGACCAATGTAACCACCACAGCCGTCCATTTCATCATCTTGGGGCGGTGGACAATCCGTTGCAGTCGCTCCACCATCGTGCGCTTTTCCATTCCCATCGTGGTGGCGGTGTGCAGAAGCGAGGGGCGCGTTTTTGTGAGCATTGCCATAAGGGTTTCGCCGTAGCTGATAGCGGAGGTGTCGCCCAAGCTGTACAGCACCGCGCTGTCACAGCTAAGTTCGCAGTCGCGGCGCGACAACACCGCCGCCCACCAAACCAGCGGATTATACCAGTG
>JAZRID010000376.1:0-1914 GCA_045645125.1 Oscillospiraceae bacterium
TACTCTCAAGTTTCGCCTCCTCGATCCTCTGCTCCAGCCGTCTCAGCTTGTACCGCTTCATCCGCTCCACCTCTGCCTGGCAGTCGAAATAGACGGCGAACTGGTCAAGCATGATGTGGACATCCGCGATCTCCTCCGCCACATGGCTCACCTTGTCGCGTCCGTTGGAGCACTTGCAGAAAGCCTCCATAAACTCCCCGATCTCCTCAAAGAGCTTTTTGGTCTGCGCTTCTGCTCCGAAGGTCTCCAGCGCAGCGCGGTAAAGTCTGCCGCTATCCTCGCGCCGCTCTGCATCCCTCATGGCATCCAGGGCGACCCTCAGAGCCTCGTTGTGTTTGGCGATATCTGAGTTATCAGCAACCGGCTGCAGGTAGTCGATTGCCTGTTTCAAATCCATCATGTGTCAATCCTCCATGATCTGTTCATAAATTCGCTCGACCACGGATATTGCATACTCCTGATCGACCGTATCCTTGTTGTGAAACCACTCTTCAAGCAGGCTGTCCATGACGGGCTGGATCTTCTCGTTGAACCGCTTCTTCCCGATACCTACGCCGCGATTGACGGCAATGGTCATCATCTTCGCCAGCATCTCGCAGTTTGCCAGAAGGTCAGCATAGACCATCTCCTTCGTGTACAACTCGCCTTTGAGCACTCGCCGCGCAATCTCCTTAATGGCATACTGCTCAAGCAGTGCATTCTTTCCCATGCTTCTCCCTCCTCGCTACAATTGCCAGCGCCTCACACTCTCCGTAGCAACGCGCCCTGTTGCAGTTAAGGCAAAGCTTACGCATCGCCTCCGTGTCATTGCTCATTTTGACCACGCCGTTTTTTCTGCGTTGCCGAGACTCCCGACTTTGCTGCTGTTTCTTACCCTTGGCACACTCAGGGCAGTATTTCCCCATCCTCGCGTAATACACGACCTCCTTGCCGCATATCACGCAGTTAAACCGTTTCTCCTTCATTCTGCCAACCTCACCATATCCGCAGGCGCTCTCACCAGCGTGTTTTTGTTCTTGTCCAGCAGGGAGAGCGACAGCTTACCCCGCCAGTCGTAGATATACTCACGGATGCAGGCATACTCGATGCCGTTGTAGACCACCGGCTTCTCCTGCTGCATTGCCTTCTTGATCTCTGTGCTGGTCATATTTTCTCTCCTCAGTATTTCACTCCAATGTAGTCAAGAACCTTCCAAAGTCCCAGGCCTTCCTTGTTTGGTTGCCACTTGCCATCCACCATCTCGCCGCCGTTGATGCAATAGTCGTACTGGCGAGGGTGGGTCTGCTTCAGCCGCTGGAAGCGGTTCGGCTCTTTTTCAAGGTGGCAGCCGAACATACAGAAGATGCAGCCTGTTCTATTGCAGCCCGTGGTTTCCAATGTGTCCGCATCGTCATAGCAACCAAGATAATCAATCATATTCATCTGACCATCAAAGACTAAATCGTTGTCCACCACTTGCCTTACGCGGATATCACCATAAACCGAGCAATATGGGACATCGAATTTCTTGATGTAGTGAAGAATGTCTTGGTTAGTCCAGAATGAGAGCGGTCTTGATAACTGCTTTGACCCCTCGCCAAACATATTGCACCCGTATCTGATCCAAGATCGCTTCCTGAACCTTGATTCGCCTGCCATGGTGCCGATGATACCTTTGCGGCCTGTTGCCCTTGCATACTTGTTGATTGGTTTCTTTTTCATCACGTCGCAGCATTTATCAGAAACTTCAAACGGTGCATCTAGGAGAAGACCCCACTTCTTACAGTTGAACTCGCTGAGTTGTCCGTCAGGTCTTCGATATTCGCCCTTCAACCGCTGAATTCTCATATTTCTAAGCTTCTCGCTTTTGCTGTGTTTTGCTTCACGGACATACCCCGCAACTAAGTCGGAGGCCAAGCGGTCTTAGGAAGACAA
>JAZRID010000377.1:0-7141 GCA_045645125.1 Oscillospiraceae bacterium
CCCTGTTTCTGGAACACCACGACACGGTATTTACCCGCGACCAACTACTCAGTAGTGTATGGGGGTACGATTTCGACGGAGCTAGTCGTACGGTCGATGTCCATATCCGCACTCTGCGCCAAAAACTTGGCACGGCTGGCGCGTACATACAGACCATCCGCGGTATTGGCTACAAGATTGGAGGAACAACATGAGAAGGCGGTTGTTTCTGTTCATTCTGACTGCCACGGTATTCTCCGTCGTCTGTTTCTCCGCCTTGTTGTTGCTGTTGGGACAGGAGTATCTACTTCTCTGTGCTGTGGCAACTTGTCTATGTGCGGCAACGCTCGCAAATCTTCTGTCGAATCGCTTTGTGCGCTCGCTGACCGACCTCGACCCCCACCACCCCGATACACTGAAAACTTATGCGGAGCTGACTCCACTGCTACGGCGATTGCAGACCCAGAGTGAAACCATCCGTGTACAAAAGGAAACCATCGCCCACCATCAGGAGGACCGCGAAACTTTGCGTCGTGAATTTTCCGCGACAGTTTCGCACGAGTTGAAAACACCGCTGACCTCTATCTCAGGCTTTGCCGAATTGCTGAAAAGTGGCACTGTCCCCCCCGAAACCGCCATAGAGTTTGCGGAGGACATCTACAATGAGGCACAGCGCATGATTACCCTTGTGGAGGACATCATGCACCTGAGCCGACTGGATGAAAACTCTGTTCCGATGGAACACACCGAAGTGAATCTCTACGAGCGCGCATTACTCGTCGTACAACGGCTGTCTGGAACGGCAAAAAAAGCTGATGTCACGCTCTCCGTACAGGGGTCACCTGTCACCATGCACGGCGTGGAACTTCTGTTGGATGAAATTCTGTTTAACCTGACCGACAACGCGATTAAATACAACCGCCGAGGGGGTAGCGTGACCATCAGGACAGGACGACAGAATGGGAAGATATTCCTCTCTGTGCAGGATACGGGCATTGGGATTCCAGAGGAACACCAAGCGCGTGTATTTGAACGCTTTTACCGCGTGGATAAAAGTCATTCCAAGGAAGTCGGTGGTACGGGACTGGGGTTGTCTATTGTCAAACACGCCGCCGCATACCATGATGCTATCCTGTCCCTCGATAGTACCGAGGGAAAAGGAACTACCGTGACCGTTCTCTTTCCCGAATAGCGCAAAAAACGCTGCAATCTCCATCCTTTCAGGGACAAAAATTGCAGCGTTTTCTTATATTCTTTATTTCACAATATCTCTTGCCACATGGACACCGCTGGCAGATGCGTGGGACAGGGAGTGCGTAATACCGCTACCGTCACCGATAATATACAGGCCGTTGTAGTGAGATTCCAATTTGTCGTTGACCTCTACTTCCATGTTGTAGAATTTCACCTCTACACCATACAACAGGGTATCATCATTTGCCGTACCGGGTGCAACCTTGTCCAAAGCGTAAATCATTTCGATGATACCATCCAGCAGACGCTTCGGCAGAACCAGACTCAAATCACCGGGCGTTGCCTGCAATGTGGGTGTGATAAACGCATCTTCCATACGGCTCGGCGTAGAACGGCGACCACGAATCAAATCACCAAATCGCTGTACAATCACACCGCCACCCAGCATATTACTGAGCCTTGCAATAGATTCACCATATCCATTGGAATCCTTGAACGGCTCAGAGAATTGCTTGGATACCAGCAACGCAAAGTTGGTGTTCTCTGTCTGCGCGGCAGGATTTTCGTAACTGTGTCCGTTTACGGTGATAATACCGTTGGTGTTCTCATTGACCACAGCACCCTTGGGATTCATGCAGAAAGTGCGAACCTTGTCGCCGTACTGCTTGGTACGGTACACAATCTTGCTTTCATAGAGCTCATCGGTCAAATGTGCAAACACAGTGGCAGGCAATTCTACACGAACGCCGATATCCACACGGTTGGACTTAGTAGGAATGTCAAGTTCTTGGCAGACCTTTTCCATCCACTTGCTACCGCTTCTGCCGACGGATACAATACACTTTTCGCATTCGTAGGTAGCATCGTTGCACTGAATCGAATACCCACCATCGACCACTTCGATGGTCTGCACAGGCGTATCAAAGAAGAACGCTACTTTGTTCTCTAAATATGCGTACAGATTCTCCAGAACAATATAGTTGATATCGGTACCAAGGTGACGAACAGAAGCATCCAACAGATGCAAGTCGTTCTGGATGCACAAAGTCTTAAAGCGAGTACCAGCGGTTGTATACAGCTTAGTTCCCTCACCGCCATATTTGAGATTGATTTCATCGACATAGCGCATCAAATCGAGTGCCTGTTTCTTACCAATATACTCAAACAGCGTACCGCCGAAGTCGTTGGTAATATTATATTTACCATCGGAGAACGCACCGGCACCACCGAAACCGCTCATAATAGAGCAACTCTTACATCCGATACAGCTCTTGATTTTATCCCCGTCAATCGGACAATGGCGTTTATTCAAAGCGTGACCTGCTTCAAACACGGCAACTTTCATTTCGGGTTTATGTTGCATCAATTCGTATGCCGCAAAAATGCCGCCGGGACCAGCACCAATAATAATAACATCATATTTCATTCGCGAAACCTCCTAACCCACAGTGTACCTGTGGATATGCCTATGTAGTATATCATCTTTTTAGCCAAAAGTAAATGCGATTTTAGCTACAAAGATAGCCGCCCATTTTTGTGGGCGGCTCAGTCTGTCGAAAAAAACAGTGTTTTTCAGAAAAAATAAGATGGTTAGAAGTAAAGGAGAATTGATTATGGACATCGAGCGCGCCAAACAATTGATTACCATGTTAGCGGATGGGGTGAATCCCATCACGGGCGAAGTATTAGCGGAGAATGACAGTTGTAACCAAGTGGAAGTTGTCCGAGCGTTGCATCTAATCCTGCGCCACTTAGATAATCCATCAAAGAAAACACTAAAACCATCCCTAGCAAATGCAGGAAAGCCTTGGACAGCGGAGGAGGAAGCAGTTCTTTGCCGTATGTTTGATACAAACTGTACCAAAAAGGAAATCTGTACTTATTTCAAACGCTCAACAGAAGCCATCGCAGCCAGACTTGTCAAACTCGGTAAAATTAGAGAACGCGACGAATTCAGGTTTAAGCGTTAATGCGTTAATATATGTACATTTTGGGTAAGACTGCACTGGGTTCTAAAACGGATATCACACCACCGCCTGTTTCGGTATTTTGTTCCAAGTGCAGACCTGTTCCCACGATGGTGGCGGTATAAGTCCTGTTCTCCCCTACGCCACCGTCACTTTCACTCTCGATATACAGTGTACCGCTGTACGGTGTACTTCCCTCTCGCTGAATCGTGAAGTGGATGATTGTCCCCGTGGCTACGGTTCCGTCCTGCCTGACAGGAGCCCAGCAGAGTGAAGCATTTTCTTGGAATGTCATAACCGTATCCGACGGGACACTGGGGTTCTCCCAGTCGACCAACAGACCATCCGTACAGGAAGCGAGGATTTCCGCGGTTTCTCCTGCAAACGCAAACTGAAAGACAGGATACTGTGCACTCGACAACGGTCTAAATTCCCACTGTGCGACACCCATCGCGGATTCTGGCACCAGACTGTAGATACTCCAGAGATATGTCCCCACTTTCGGGTCATTGGAGATATTGACCAACCACAGGGAACTGTCCATCTTTAACAGGAAACTGTCCTCGTTGAGAGGTTGATACCGCATATCACTATACTGTTCGCTGATGTTGTCCATAGAGAAAATGCCCCTTGGCCAGTAGAGAGCCGCCCACTCCGCATCGGTATAGGGGAATTTCTGCCACTCCCACTTCGGCACGGCAATGCGATGCTCATTCACAGTCGTATCCACACCATCGATAGCAATGCGATTCCTACCGCGGTAGATGGTGGCAAAGTAGTCCTCACCCACTACATACTTTCGACCAGAATCGCCCCCTATCGCCGCATACGAGCTGAGAGGATTCATATACAAGCACTGGTACGGGACATAGGTAGTGCCAGGAATGATGTCACCTGTGAACGGTTCTTGGTTGGTATGGCCATAAAAGAGGTGGATAACTTCCTCACCGTGGCCAAAATAGCCACTACTGTCATCTCCATACAACGACTGCGCGTTACTCTCCTCCGCTTGATGTAACGACTGTACCAACAGATGGATATACCATCCCGCAATATCATCTGTCACACCATCCTGCGTATAGTACAGAACGCGTGTATCGTCACTGGGGATATCCTCGTATATCTGCATGACGGAATAGCCGTCCGCATTGGGGGACAGTGCGCGAATCTCCGCCTGTGGCATATATTTCAGTGCGTTCAAATAGTCCACCAACCGAAATATCTTCTTCTGCTCCGTCCATTTGGTGCTGTCTGTAATGAAATACTTGTTTTCATCGTGGAACATCCGCAACTGTGCGTTGTAAGTGTTTTGGTTTTTCCTATAGAAGAACCGAACGGCACCGTCATTCGCCCAGTTAAAATCTGCGGTAAACATGAGGTCAAAGTTGTCTGCGTTGACATACAGCTGTCTACCATCTTCCAGCTTTTCTGCCTGCGCAATTTTTTCGACCACTTGCTCGGTGTTCAGCTCCGATACATTCTTTCCGTCAATCGGAAATTCACGCTTTGCGGCAGGATTTGCCAACAAACCGACCGCCAGTATGATACACGCGATGGTCGCTGCCAAGGCAACGCAAACCGTCGGTTGTTTCCATTTTGCCAGATTGTGAATCCGTCCTTTGGTATCTCCCTCGCCAAATGCCAGCGGTGTCCCTGCGATGATGCGCCGCCCCGTCGCCAAAGTCAGCAACGAAGCGGCGTACTCCGCCCGCATATCACTGCCAATCTTGCGAATCACTGCCTCGTCACAGCGCATCTCCATATCCTGACTGGCCAGAACAAATGCCACCCAGACCAATGGATTGAACCAGTGGAGCGACAGCGCAAAGAATGCCAGCACCTTGGCGATATGGTCCAACCGCTTGATGTGGTACTGCTCATGGAGAATGATATACGCCTGTTCCCGTTCCTCCAGATGGCAGGGGAGATAGATGTTCGGACGAAACAGCCCAACCACAAAGGGGGACTGGATATCATCCGCCAGATAAATATTGTCCTGCAAGGGAACGACCACAGCCAGCTTCTTTCGGATGCGTCCATACGATACGGCACTATAGAGGAGCATGACCGCCACCCCTGTTACCCAGACATACTTGCCGAACAAAATCCAGACACTCCACCAGTCTGTCGTAACATATTTGGTCATGCCGTCCGCAGTCTGTTCGGTTGTCCGAATCTGCTGGTCATCCAAACCGCCGTTCAGCGCATCCCCGACAGCTCGATACGCCGCCTCGCTCGCCCCCACGACCGAGATAGATTCCCCAGATAGGGTGTACCCCTGTGCAACAGAGGGCATCTCAGGCACAACACTCACAGGTGCCTCAAAGCTGAATGGACAGAACAGACGGAACAACACCACCGCCCAGAGTGCATAGGAAAATACCTTGGGTGCTTTCCGCAACAGCAGGCGCGCCAGTAGGACAACCAAAATCACGATGCTGGCCGTCTTGCTCATATCCAAAATTTGCAGATAGACCGTATCCAGCATGGTGTCACCCCCGCATGCCTTCAATGACCTTCTGTAGTTCGGCCACCTCCTGCTCCGAGAGTTTCTTTCTCGTCCCGAATGCAGCGAGGAACGCAGGCAGAGAACCGCCGAAAGTTTCCTCTACATACTGCTCGCTGTGTCGAGCGTAATACTCATCCCGCGAGATGAGCGAGGTCACAGTGCCCCCCTCATTCTTGAACAGTCCGCGCTCACACAACCGCTTCAACACCGTGTGCGAGGTCGTTTTCTTCCAGTTGAAATCGATTGCGCCAATCTTGGCAAGCTGACCCGAGGTAATCGGCTCATTCTGCCAAATGACATCGGCAAATCTCGCCTCAGCAGTTCCCATTCTCAAAGTAGACATACATATACCTCCTGTACGACAAATTGTAGTACCTATATACTACAACCAATAGTATAAAAAGTCAAGAGGGGTTGCAACACTTTTTCACTTTTGCTTCAGGAGCGTCAGACCTTCGTTGTATCGCCGTTCCCACTCGTTCCAGAAAGCGATGTATCCGTTTCTTTCAAATTCATGCCAGAATTCTTTCGGTGTGCAGGCATCGTAGAATCGTTTTACTTCCTCGGCAAATGCCAACACTTCACACAGATAGTCCTGTAGTGACACCACTTCCTCCTGTCCAGTGGGAAGAATCAAGCGAACACAATCCCCATCGTGGACGGTAGACCAATCCGTGCCGTTGATACAACCGCTGATGACTACTTCCGTTAAATCCTCATTTGGAATGAGCAAATGCCCACAGCAGGGAATCATTTGCACGGTGTGGTCTTCTATCATACTATCTTCGCGCAGTGTTTTCATCAGATACAGTGCAGTGGCACTGACGGTGCCATCGTCCTCCAGAATGGTATCCCCAAACTGTGCGGTTACATGACCGTGCAGACACAAATCCTTTGGGTCGTCTGCATCGCCACAAATCCACGCAAAGTTATCTGCCTTGATTTTGAAAATACCCATACAGTTTACCTCTCTTTCTTTCCGATACTACGCAACTATACTTTGCTTCGACAAGACCATGATAGCACAAAACTACAAAAAAGCAACGGAAACTCTTGTACTTTCCATTGCTGTTAGATATGATAGAAACACCATATGAAAAAATGATACAGGAGATACTGTTTTATGAAAATCGAAACCCAACGACTGATTCTGCGCCCTTTTGTACGCGAGGACACCTCAGATTTGTTTGAATATCTCCATGAGCCTACCGTGCACTGCTTTATGGACATGAAACTTGACACGACGAATGAGGCAGAAAAAGCGATTGCGGAACGCATGAAAGATGATTCTGGATTATACCTCGCTATCGCCCTCAAAGAATCTGGCAAGGTTATCGGTGAAATCTTTTCTCACGCAGAGAGTACCTCCCCCACAGGTAAGGACTTGGACACCTACTCTCCCTGTTGGATGTTGAACAACGCGTACCAAGGGTGTGGCTATATGTATGAGGCAACCTGTGCCTACTTTGATTTTTTATTCCACGAGAAAAAT
>JAZRID010000378.1:0-1231 GCA_045645125.1 Oscillospiraceae bacterium
ATGCCTCCCCTTGTGCGTGCAAGGGGAGGTTTTTGTTGCAAAAATTGGGTTACAGCATGGGGTAGCGTGTGGTTTTGTGCAATAACAGTGCGACATAGAGGGCATCAATGTTACCGCGTGTGGTGTCCTCCCCAAAGCTGATACGGATAGTGCCTGCGGCGGTGCGCTTATCCAACCCCATAGCAGTCAAGACATGGCTTGCCTTGCCCTGATGACAGGCGGAACCTGCGCTGACATAGATACCGCGTGCGTCCAACTCGGATACGATATTTTGACTGGGATAGCCAGGGAGAGAAATGGCGAGGATATGGGGCGCGTCACCGCGTCCGACAACTTCCAAATCGGGAATAGCCGCCAGACGGTCCAGCGCATAGTTGCGAATAGAACCAGTGTGGGAGAGAATGGCATCTAAATTTTGGACACGGTACTCGACTGCCTTGGCAAAGCCGACGATTTGTGCGACAGGCTCTGTGCCAGCGCGCAGACCGAACTCCTGCCCACCACCGAAGAACATGGGGCGCGGATTCTTGACTTTGTTGCCGATGTACAGCGCGCCGATACCCTTGGGGCCCCCGATTTTGTGTGCGGAGATGCTGATGAAATCTGCACCGAGGTCCTTGGCAGTAAACGGAATTTTCAGAAAACCCTGCACCGCATCCGTGTGAAATACGGCATCCGGGCAAACTCTGTGGGTCAGCTTTGCCATCTGCTGAATGGGCATCACTGCGCCGGTCTCGTTGTTGACCATCATAATGGACACCAGCACCGTATCCGGCCGCAGAGCAGCCTTGAGGGCATCCACGGAAATGTTTCCCTTCTCATCCGGCTGTAAATAGGTGATCTCGTAGCCCTGATGCTCCAGCTCGTTCATACACCGCAAGATCGCGTGATGCTCCACGGCGGTGGTGATGATGTGTTTGTTGCGCTTGCCGTAGCGCTTGATGGTGCTGAAAATAGCCCAGTTGTCAGCCTCTGTGCCGCCGGAGGTGAAAAACACCCGGTCAGGCTCTGCGCCCAAAGCACCGGCAACCTTAAGCCGGGCGCTCCGCAGCGCCGTTGCCGCATCGATGCCAAACCGATACAGCGCGCTGGGGTTGCCCCAGTTGTTAAGCAGAGCCTCTGTCATCGCTTCCACAGCCTCTTTGCAAGGCTTGGTGGTGGCGGAATTGTCTAAATAAATCATCTTACTCACTTTCCTACGCAGAAGCGTTCAAAAATTCTGGCGGTAATA
>JAZRID010000379.1:0-4829 GCA_045645125.1 Oscillospiraceae bacterium
CAAATCGCCAAGGAGCTGGGGATTCCACGCGAGGAGGTCGTCTTTGCGATGGATGCCATCGTGGACCCCGTCAGCTTGTTTGAACCGATTTACTCCGATGGCGACGATACGGTTTGTGTGATGGACCAAGTGCGCGACAATAAGAATACCGATGAACATTGGTTAGAACTACTGGCATTGAAAGATGCACTGGACCGTCTGGGCGACCGCGAACAGCGTATTCTCGCCCTCCGCTTCTACGAAGGAAAAACACAGATGGAGGTTTCCAATGAAGTCGGTATTTCACAGGCACAAGTCAGCCGGCTGGAAAAAAATGCCCTAAGTGCTATCCGAAAGAATATCTGAGAAAAAACACTTGCAAATAACGATAATGGTACAGCAGACGCTACCACAAAACGGTAACGCCTGCTGTACGCAATTTAGGTCTGGTATATTTTGAGTAAAAACCACTCATCCAACATATCCTTTATACTTTTCCAAAAACTCTAGCAACGACATCTGCTGGATATCAGCAATAATTTCGCTATCGTTATACCACCATGTATCACCAATGTATTTTCGCACCGTTGCATACTGCCACTGGAACACCGCCTGTTGCTCAAGAATATCCTCTGACGAAAAACGATACAGATAAATATTTGAGTCAAGGGAAACGGCGTAGTGTTCGTTTAGTCGAACAGCATAGGAAAACAACTCACTCGTGCCATCCACCAAAAAACGCTCAAACTCCTCGCAAAGTACATCGAACGAATGGGTATCTTCACATATTTTTTTGATAACATAATCGTATCCCCTATCGTCTACAATGTCTTTCAGTGACCTGTCATTCGAGTTAGAATCGCTATAACATTCGTGTGTAAGATTTGACGAAAACGCCCAGCTAGGTTGTGTCCGAAAAATCATTTTATCCATTTAGATAATCACCCCCAAGGTATCCGTGCGTAACACCCCTGTTATTTTATTATAAAAAAACTCACAAACAGACTCTAACCATCAGAACCAGCAAGAATCGAATGAACGCCATCGTTTTCACCTCAATTTTCTCTTTTCCCCGCTTTATAGGGTTCAGGGCATCTAGCCACGAGTTGTTACTCCTTATCTCGTGAATTCAGTGGTTTTAGCGAAAATAAGGCCATATGAAACCATCTGCACTTCCCTGCTTAGACCAAACCGTTCTCTCCCAGTTTTTATATCCCCACTTGTCATCCTGTTTTTGAAAAACCAACACATTTCCTCCAGAACGGTTTCGGGAGACATAGTATACTCGAGCTTGTGAGCCTGAATAACTCAGCACCTTCAAATAATCTATTTCTCCTAACATCGAATTCTCTTGATAGATGGTGCTGAATTCCTCACCAAATCGGAAAGTCATGATTTCACACTTTAAAACAGCTATACCCCAAATGGATAAAAGCACGACTAATACGGTAAGTACTATTCGTAAAAGCAATTTTTTCATACTTTTTTTCCTCCTAATCCAAGTAATTCTTTTATATAATTATGCACTATCTCCCTGTCCTTTGTCAACACGCACCTTGTTATGTTCCGATTTGACATCGGGTTAGAATTGTGTTACAGTATGTACACAACTTACATATGGAGGTTCAATATACTATGGCAACTTGTGAAAAACTCCCGAAATGTCCGTTCTATCAGGGCAAAATGGATATCAACTCTGGACTTGGCAGTATGTACCGCAAACGGTACTGCGAGGGCGACAAGACGCTCTGTGCGCGCTATCAAATTGCGACTAAGTTGGGGCCGGAATTTGTCACCAACAATATCTATCCCAACATGAACGACTTGGCGGATAAGATGCTGAAAGAACACAAAAAGTAAACCACTACTCTCCGTGGAGGTATGATTACATGATTCATTTTCGCAACGACTACAGTGCTGGTGCACATCCAGCCGTATTGGACGCGCTGACCAGAACCAATTGGGAACTGACCGCAGGCTATGGCTGTGACCCGTACTGTGAAGCGGCAGCGCACACCATCCGCACCTTGTGCGATGCGCCCCATGCCGATATCCACTTCCTTGTCGGTGGTACGCAGGTCAACAAAACCGTAATTGCCGCCGCCCTGCGCCCCTATGAGGCCGTCATTGCCGCACATACTGGACACATCTGCGTCCACGAAACGGGTGCAGTAGAAAACAACGGCCACAAAATTATTCACTGCCCCTCCCCCGACGGCAAGATAACCCCTTCAATGATTCAAGCGGTTATCGACACCCACAGCAGTGAACATATGGTCGTCCCTCGCCTCGTGTACATTTCCAATACCACAGAGGTGGGAACCGTATACACCCGTGATGAGCTATCTGCCCTCCATATCATCTGCGACAAGTTCAATCTGCTCCTGTATTGTGACGGTGCGCGTCTGGGCAGTGCCCTCACCATCCAAGGGGCCGACACAACTTTTGCAGATTATGCCGTCTTCTGCGACGCTTTTACCATCGGCGGCACGAAAAATGGTCTGCTGTTTGGCGAGGCACTGGTCATCACCAACCGTAACATCAGCACAGGATTCCGCCACTGCATGAAACAGCAGGGTGCGATTCTCGCCAAAGGTCGTCTGTTGGGTGTCCAGTTTCATGCTATTTTGAAAGATAATCTGTATCTGGAACTCGCTTCACATGCCAACCGTCTGGCCGAGCGTCTGACACAGGGATTGACCCAAATGAATATCCCTCTGCTCGCCCCCTCCCCCAGTAATCAGGTGTTCCCTATCTTCCCCAACAGCGTGGTGGAACAACTGCAAGAACAGTTTACTTTTGAGATTCAAGAGCGTGTGGACGATACCCATACCTGCATCCGCTTCGTCACAGCTTGGTGCAGTACCCATGACGATGTGACTGCCCTACTCGATGCTATCCGAACGGCAATGAAACTTGCATAAATGTAATGAGGCCACCGAACGAAACTGCTCGGTGGCCTTTGTCTGTTTTGGTCTTATTATTTTTTCTTATGGTTTCCGCCTTCACCAGCGTCAAACAGGGTATCTGCATCGGGGTTTCTGGTTACAGTAAAGGTAATATCTTTACCATCGCTGATACAGGTAATCGTACCCTGCAAGTCAGTACGATAAACGATAGCATCTTCGTCGCGCAGACGGCTGACTACTTCCTCATGGGGGTGGTTGTAGTCTGGTTCCTCCGTGCGGTTACTGGAAATGACGGCATAGGTGGGGGCAACCGCTTTCAACCAGACATACGAGGTGGAGGTACTACTGCCGTGGTGTCCCACTTTGAGGACATCCGCCGAAACCGTAAAGCCTGCCTCCATAATATCGTCCTCGGAGGTGGTTTCCGCGTCACCCGTGAACAGGAACGACCGCTCTCCGTAGGTCAGTCGGAGAACAATGGAGGTGTCATTGGTATCATCGTACTCCTTAACAGGTCCAATCACCTGCACCTGCGCGCTACCAATTGTAAACAGCTCTCCGACCTCGGGGACTGTAATTTCCAATCCGTGTGCATGGACAGCATCGACCACATTGCGGAACGCCTTGGTGTTGTACTCTGTCACGGGACAGTACACCGTTTCTGCTGTGACACTGTTGAGCAGTGCGGTAACACCGCCACAGTGGTCCTCGTGTGCGTGTGTGACCACGACGGTATCTACTTTGTCAATACTGCGCTCCTGCAAATATGCCTGTACCAATTCGGCATCCTTCACATTTCCGCCGTCAATGGTCATGTACTCGCCGTCGCACTCGACGACGATAAAATCCGCCTGTCCCACATCGACAAAATCGATACGCAGATACGACCCATCTGGCATCTCCACGGGGGGCGACTGATAGAGCAAATCAAGTGCCCAGCTCACTAGAGCCAGAACCACTACTACGATTGCGGATATCAGTTTGTTTTTGGTTTTCTTTTTCAAAGTATCCACTCCTTTCCACACGATTATACCGCACGGTTCACCGATTGACAAGACGCAGAATTTACGACTTTTTTAGTCAATTCGGATTGACATTTTCTGATAAAAAAGTTATAGTAATAGCGAATGTACCCGTTTTTCTTTGGGAAAATAACTGAGGAAAAGCGGGTAATTTTCTACACCAAAGGCCACATCATTACGGATGCGGAAATTTGTATGTAAGAAAAGGAATGGGGGAGGATAAATGTCCAAAGAGTTGATTCGCCTTGTCAATTGTAGCATGGCGTTTAACGGCGAGCTTGTTCTCGATAACATCAATCTATATTTTAATGATAGTGAGTTCCTCACACTTCTCGGCCCCAGCGGTTGCGGTAAAACGACCACTTTGCGTATTGTGGGTGGTTTTCTGACACCGACTTCTGGTGATGTGTTGTTTGACGGTGCGAGGATAAACGATATACCGCCCAATCTGCGACAGGTCAACACGGTATTCCAGCGTTATGCACTGTTCCCTCACCTCAATGTGTTTGAGAATGTTGCGTTTGGTCTGCGTATCGGTAAGACAGTCGAGGAAAACGGTAAAAAGCGGAAACAGAAGATATCCGAGAAAGAAATCGAACAGCGCGTCTTGGAGATGTTGGAGGTGGTGAGTCTCAAGGGGTTCGAGCATCGCCGTATCTCGGAACTGTCTGGTGGTCAGCAACAGCGTGTTGCTATCGCTCGCGCTCTAGTCAATCGCCCGAAAGTGCTTCTGCTCGATGAACCGTTGGCAGCATTGGATTTGCGTCTGCGGAAAGATATGCAGAACGAACTGAAACGCATCCAACAGCAGATGGGTATTACCTTTATCTATGTCACCCACGACCAAGAGGAAGCACTCGCTATGAGTGACACCATCGTGGTCATGGACCAAGGTAAAATTCAGCAAATTGGTACCCCA
>JAZRID010000380.1:0-1860 GCA_045645125.1 Oscillospiraceae bacterium
AGACAGAAAATAGAGCAGCCTATCCAATGTGACCAGGCCGCTCTTTTATCATTCAGAAGTTGTAAATAAGCTGCAAATCAATTCATTTTACTAACAAAATGAAAAGGCAGGCAATTCTATCAAAATTGCCTACCCTTATGGTCCGAGATGGGAGACTCGAACTCCCGGCATCCTGCTCCCAAAGCAGGCGCGCTACCAACTGCGCTACACCCGGTTATTAACAGCGTATTCTATTATACAGATTTTTTTCCAATTGTCAAATAGAGATTGCCCCAAAATATAAAAAATCTATGCGTATCTTCTGTGCAAAACAGAAAAAATATGGTATCATGGGGGTGACTGACCTACGAAAGGAGTCGGATTGTATGCTAACAGTTACTTTTCACAAAAAACAGGACATTGATGACCACCTGCTGAAGTTTGCGGTTATCGCCGCCAGATACCAAAACCAATGGGTCTTCTGTCGCCATAAGGCACGCGACACTTGGGAAATTCCTGGGGGACACCGTGAAGCAGGCGAGGCTATCGAGGTCACTGCACAGCGCGAGTTACAGGAAGAAACGGGCGCGGTACAGGCGCAGTTGCAATATATCTCTACCTACGGTGTGACCCAAAACGGCGTGACAACTTACGGCGCACTCTTTTTGGCGCAGATTACCGAACTTGGCGCATTAGACGATGCAATGGAAATCGGAGAGGTTCGCCTATTTGACGCTCTGCCCCACAACCTAACCTATCCCCTTATCCAGCGCGACCTCTACCACCGTGTGCAGGCGTGGCTCAACCTCAACTCCACGGCGGATGAGCTGTGGGATGTCTATGACGAGAACCGCATTTTAACAGGCCGTCTGCAACGGCGCGGTGACGCGCTGGAGAGTGGTGTCTATCATTTGGTCGTGTTTATCTGGATACAGAACAGTGAAGGTAAATTTCTTTTGACCAAGCGCAGTCCCAACAAGGGATTCCCCCTGCTGTGGGAAACGACAGGCGGTTCTGCGCTGGCAGGCGATGACAGTCTGACCGCCGCCATGCGTGAAGTACGCGAGGAAACAGGTCTTGTACTGCGTCCAGAATGTGGTACACTCCTGTTCACACGCAAGGGTGAAAATTATTTCAGTGACTACTGGCTGTTCCAACAGGATTTTTCCTTGCAGGATGTTGTCCTACAGGAGGGCGAAACTTGCGATAAAATGTATGCGGATGAAACCACCATTCGCGCCATGCACGCCGAGGGCACTTTTGTCCCGAATCCCTATCTGGACGATATTTTTACCGCCATCCACGCTATCAACGACAAGACCCACGATACGAAATAAGATATATCAAAAATAGGAGCGAAAGAAATGAAAGTCCTACTGATTCTTGTGGACGGTATGCGTCCCGATGCTATCACAGAGAACAAAGTGGCACAAGACTTGATTGCGACCTCCGCCTCTACGATGACGGCAACCACCGTCATGCCCTCTGTGACCCTGCCCTGCCATATGTCCCTATTCCACAGCGTTTCCCCCTCTCGCCACGGAACAACCACCAACACTTTCGCACCGCAGGTCAGACCCATCACGGGGCTGTGTGAGCAGTTGGCACGATACGACAAGAAATGTGCCATTTTCTACGACTGGGAACAACTGCGTGATTTGACGCGCCCCGGTAGCTTGGACTACTCCTTCTTCTGTAGTGGCGCGAACAGCACCTATGCAGAAACTGACCACCGTGTAACAGATGCCGCCATTGCCTATTTGACCGAACAGAACCCCGATTTCACCTTCCTGTATCTCGGCAACCCCGACGAAACAGGACACCGATTCGGTTGGATGGGGGCAGAATATCTGTCTGCTGTTGACGGTGCATGGGACGAGA
>JAZRID010000381.1:0-1949 GCA_045645125.1 Oscillospiraceae bacterium
CAGGTTTTAAATACTTGTATTCGATGCCACCCTTGTGCTTTATATAATTTGCCCACATACGAACTTCTTTGATTTGTTCAGAACAAGATGTTAGCAATTTTCGAACATCGGTAAGCCCCCTATTTTTCAATTCCCCAACGACAAACTCATAGGTACAAAAAGTCATTATCTTCTTGACATCCCATGTGTCATCATACGGATTGTCGTCACGGTCCTTGGTAGCGGTATATAACCCAAATGCCCAATATACCGCTTGCAGAAGTTGGTCGAATGTATTTGAGTACCAAGTTGATGCTGTTCCAAAATAAATACATCTAAACGAAAACTGGGCCACATACCCATATCTCCAAGGGATGTTGTCTGTAGAATCCAACAACAGGTTACTCTTAATGACAAAAAACCTTGCGTTCTGCAAGCAATCCGCTGCCTGTTCCATAAAGTACCACGCGGCTCGAATTGTTTGGTCTGTGATTATCTTGAAATGATTAAAACTCAATAACTCTAGTTCGTTTGAAAATGCAACCTCGTCATCCAAAAACTCTCTATATGTTTTTTCACACCCACGATACCACACTTTGCATAGGCCAAGCTCGTCCTTGTTGGCGGCCGGATGTGCTTTAACAAATTCATCAAGAGTAAGATACTCTTCCTTTGGCCATTGGATTTTAAGAAAGCCCTCACATTCGGGCACAGTTCTTGCAGTAAATGTTACTTTAGCCATTAAAGCACCTCCAATTCTTTCTTTAATTTCTTCAACTCGCCGTTCAGTTTCATCTGAACATTTAGTTGCTTCTCCCTGCGGATTTTGGCTTGCAGAACCTCAATCTGCTTTTTCAGATTCCTGACCTTTTCATCACGCTCCACGGCATCCTGCAAGGATTCGCTATTCCCTGCCTGTAAGTTGTCTCCTGCAATCTGATAGACAAAGTTTTCATAGACTGCATCCACGCTCAGACCTTCCAGCTTCAGCGAAAGCTCATCCTCCGTCATCCATTCGGTGTGATAATACTGCTTCACCTTAAAAGCCATATTGTCTGTGGATACTTCCTTATACGCTGTCCATGCTTGATATTTGCCACCGTATTCCAGAAGGAATAGGATGTGGTATGGGATTTCTTTATCAATCTGACGCAGGACACTTTCATCTAAAAGGTTTGTCTTGAGTTTGATTTCAAAGACCTCTATCTCCGTCACCGTCGACCCCGCAGCAAGGTTTGTGGTTGTAGCCGCAATCTTGTTGCGCCAGTAAATCACCTTTATCTGCTCAACAAAACATTTTTTAATGGCTGGCGTAACAGTCAAATTTTCATAAAACTTTTCTTTGGGTATTCGTGTGTTGAAGTCCGTTGTCTTTGGCAGACCGAGCATAGCCTTCACCTCGTTTCGCAGCCGTCAATCTTACACTCTGATTACCGTACAGGGGATATTTTCTGCCTCTGCACACGCTATAATGTTTTGACTGCCAGTGGATTTACCGTCCCAGAAGACAATGACCGCATCTGCACTCTGCACCATTTCCTTGTTGCGTATCGGTCCCGCTCCTTTGTGGTAAACGCTCCATTCGGCTGGAAACTGCTCAACTGCCAGTCCGTGTTCAGCGGCATATCGTTCGCCCAGTCTGTCAGAACCTCTTGCTGTGCCACTGATGATGGTAATGTTCTCTTTGCCACTCAGATGCTTGTCGAGTTCCGCAGATGCCCGTGCGTAGTCGTCAAAGCCCCTGCTTCCTGCGATAACCACTCGGTATCCGTTCTTGATTTCAGCTTGTCCCCCTGCGTTCTCTTTGACCACAAGGAAGCAAATCAACTCAAAATCATCCAGTCCAGATACGGCAGATAGCAACGCCGATGTACCGCCAGCCTTGAACAGACTGTCAATATCACTGTCTTCCTTGGTAGCAATGATAGAAGTGATGGTATCGGACATCAGCGAGGACATATCCAACATAT
>JAZRID010000382.1:0-21450 GCA_045645125.1 Oscillospiraceae bacterium
TGCTTCTGCTGAATCTACAGTGAAAATATAAAAAATTATCCATAATATAGAATGGACGCGATTTTAGAGAGTAAGATTTCATAAAATGCTTCGTGAGGAAATACAATACCCTAAAGGGGGGGAGCTATGATGAAGATTTATGTAGTCCGAAAAAAACATCTCATGTGGGCGGCAGGCGTTCTCGTTGCCCTCGGTATCTTCTGCGCTGTGAATGTGCCTGTCGCTATCGAAACTTCTGCCGCCACGCGCCAACTGCCGATCTATTGCGTGGATAGACAAGATAATATGCTATCTATCAGCTTCGATGCCGCGTGGGGGAATGAGGATACGCAACAACTGATTGATATTCTGGCGCGGTATGATGTAAAAACTACCTTTTTCGTGGTCGGGGAGTGGGTTGAAAAATACCCTGAGTCCGTCCGCGCACTGCATGAGGCGGGACACGAGATTATGAATCACAGTAACACCCACGCACACTATAACAGCTTGAGCGCGGAGGAGATTATCGCGGATGTCAATGCCTGTAATGATAAAATTGAAGCGATTACTGGTGTACGCCCGACCTTAATTCGTTGTCCCTATGGTGAGTATGATGACCATGTGATTGCTGCAATTCGCTCGATGGGCATGGAACCGATTCAGTGGGATGTGGAAGGACTATGCAGACTGTACAAATCTTGCGGCGCAAGGGGTTTGATTGACGACATCTCCCAAATTTGAAAATTGTTGAGAGAAGGCGTTGTATACAGCATTCATCCAATATTCATGTTCGTAGGCGAAGAAGGCGAGGCTTAATCGGCCCCGCCTTCTTCATTCTCTATACAGATTTCTGTGCAAGGTATGTAAGGACTAGACAGTAATGAAGGGGAAATTTTATTACTGTATAGTCCTTTTCATTGCCTTTTGCCTAAAGGTGCAATATCGGGGTTGATATACCTATATCAGTATCAATATTGCCCCTTTAGGTTTTTGAAAAGATAATTACTGGTCGGGAGTTGCCAATTGTCAAGAAATGCCTTATGATAATAGGGAAAATTGTAATCCTTAGGAGGTGAACGAAATGTCTATAGACGATAAAACGATATCTTGGCCTGGGTGGGAAACAGGTGGACTCATTGGGCGTGGAAGTTTTGGTGCTGTGTATGAAATCCAGCGAGATATCTTTGGCGACATTGAAAAAGCGGCACTGAAGGTAATTTCCATTCCGCAGAATGAGAGTGACATTGATGAAATGTACAGTGATGGGTATGACGAAGAGAGCATTACCAGCACTTTCCAAAGCCATCTGAAAAGTATCGTTGCTGAGTATTCATTGATGCGGAAAATGAATGGTTGTACCAACATCGTAAACTGTGACGATGTGCGATATGTTCGGCACGATGATGGCATTGGATGGGACATCTTCATTAAGATGGAACTGTTGACCCCTTTGATTAAGGCATTGCCGACAGTAGTTCCCGAAGAAACTGTTATCAAAATTGCCAAAGATATTTGTACCGCACTGGAACTCTGCAAAAAGCATGAAATCGTCCATCGCGACATCAAGCCACAGAATATTTTTGTGTCCCCCAATGGCGATTATAAGCTAGGCGATTTCGGCATTGCAAAAACTGTGGAAAAGACGATGGGTGGCACTAAAATCGGTACATACAAGTACATGGCACCAGAAGTATATAGTAACAAGCCATACGGAAGTGCGGCAGATATTTACTCTCTGGGACTGGTTCTGTATTGGTTGCTGAATGAGCGTCGCATGCCGTTTTTGCCACTTCCGCCAGCAAAGTTAAGTGCTGGCATGGATGAAACGGCAAGAACTCGTCGCCTTACTGGAGAGGTGTTCGAGGAACCGAAGCACGGCTGTCAGCAACTGAAAGCAATTGTTATGAAAGCCTGTGCCTACCGCATGGAGGACAGATATGCTTCTGCCACTGAGATGCTCAGGGATTTAAGGCAGATTGGGCAGGAGCCGTCCCCAATGGTGGAAGAACCCGTTGTGGAACAGTCTCCCAAGTTCGTGTCCTTTGTCCCCGTGTCATCTGAGGGGGCGGACGATGAGACAGTCGGAATCTTTGGGAATAAAAAGGAGGCAAAAGTTTCTGCGCCAGTCAAATTGGACGAGCCACCCGAAGAAAGTCACGAAATCATAGAGCCTGTGGTAATAGAACCTGTAGTAGTGGAAACCGTAGAAATTGTACAGGATACGAACCAACAGGAAATCGACAATTTCGTGGAAAATTCACCGACAGATTCTTCTCCGAAAAAGGAAAAGAATAAAAATTTACTGATATTTATCGGTATAGTAGCGGCACTGTTGGTGGCAATTTTTGTTTTATCTCTTTCTTTTGGCAAGGACACGAACAAAAACCAAGGTGGTCAGAGTGGAGAAACGGAAAATGTTGCGAATACCATCACACAACCAGAAACAGTGACTGTAACAGGAATCTCGATACAGAGCAACCCCGATAAGACGGAATATTTCGTTGGAGAAACGCTGAATACCACTGGACTATCGTTGAAAGTAACCTATAGCGACGGCAGTACCAAAACGATTAGCAGTGGCTTCACTTGCAGTCCCACAACACTGAACAGTGCAGGAACGCAGACGATTACTGTTAATTATGGTGGCAAGAGCACTTCTTTCACAGGCACAGTAAAAGAAGCAACTGTTGTAACAGAAATCTCGGTGCAGAACTATCCCTACAAGAGGAGATATTTTGTTGGCGAAATACTGAATACCACTGGATTATCGCTAAAGGTAACTTATAGCGATGGCAGTAGCAAAACAATTAGCAGTGGTTTTACTTGTAAGCTTACAAGGATGGATATTGCTGGAACATATACAATTAGAGTCAGCTACAGTGGTAAGAGTACATCATTCACGGTCACAGTAGAAGGAGTGTCTGTAATAAGAATCGCGGTGCAGAGCACTCCCAACAAGACGGAATACTTTGTTGGCGAAACGCTAAATACTGCTGGACTGTCGCTGAAAGCAACCTATAGCGATGGTAGCACCAAAACGATTACCAGTGGTTTCACTTGCAATCCGACTTCACTATCTTCTGCTGGAACGAAGACAATCACCGTTTCGTATAGCGGGAAGAGTGCGACGTTTAATGTGATTGTTACATATGCGAAAGGAATACAGATAACAGAAACATCGAAAACCGTTGAGCAACCTCATAGTATTTTTTCCTACTGTGTCCATGTAAAACTTGCTTATAATCTGCCCCAAAATGCGACGAATATCGTATGGTATACAAGCGATGTTACACCACATGTTAGGCTATGGATTGGTGGTGATTCCATTGGACCCGATAATGCTAGTTATTCCGTAATTAATTCTTCAATTTCTTCGACTAATAGTGGATGCTTACGTTTTTGGATGCTCCAATATTTATCAACGGAAATAAATGATTTCTCAATTGGGTATCAAGATGACGGAACGGTAACGTATTATAGTTGCCAGATAAAATTGCATTATGATGTAAATGGGATAACTTATGAATCAGTTTATTATCTTAATCAAAAAATCCGATAGGTTAGATTAATCATAGGAAGGAAGTAAGCGTCAAACCTAGTGGTGTCTTGCGGTAAGCGCTCAGATATGAAACAATGCTCCCGTATAGTAGCGGATAGTACACGCGACTGGCGTGTACTATCCGTGATACGGGGGTATTTTTATGAGCAAGGATTTACAAACCATGTCTATTTTATCCCTTTTTCAATTTGCGCAATTTATTGTACTCTATCTGAACTGCACCAGTAAAAATGGACACAAAAGACCCTCTAATGTAGGAAAAGGAAAGTACTACATTAGAGGGTTTTCTTATGGCTATGATAGGGGAGTTAGGGGTTATGCACGCAAGTCGGGATACGCGATTTTGACAATCATCTCAGCGAACTCTGCGCGTGTGATATTGCGCTCAGGTTCAAAAGTTCCCTCGGCATTTGACCATGAAATTACGCCAGATTCTGCCAGTCGCCAGATACTGTCAAATGCCGCGGAATCCGTCTTGACATCCGTGATTGCATGGACAGTATTGCGTTTCTCGTATTCCTCAGCAGGAAGGATGCGACCAAGAATCAACGCAGCTTCCGCACGCGTAGCGGGTTTGGTATAGTCGGAAAACAGTCCACGCTCAACGATACCGTTTTCAAAAGCATAATCAACATAGGGACCGTACCAAGGTTGCGCCTTAGGCACAGCACTGTTGTCTCCATTGTAGAGCTTTCGGACAGAAACAGCAGTCTTGACCAGTTCGGCAATCGTCAGTGTTGCGTCAGGACGGAACCGCTGGTACTCATTAGCAGACATGACCTGCAAATCAACGACTAATCCAATCCAATTGCCTTGATTTGCGCCATACCAACTGTCATCTGAGACATCTGCAAAACGCAAAGGAACAGGTTCGGTGATGGGGGGGAAGTTATCCATAGAGGGGATAACTTCTTCGTTTTCCAGCTTCTTTGCATAACGATACACAGTGCGCGTATTCACGACGGTGCTACTTGAGGTGGGAATCACATCATCTTGGAAGTCGCTCCATTCACTGTTTTTGATACAGAAATATATCATGGAACGAGATTTATAACGATAAATCGTTTCTTCCTGACCTTTCAGACGCTCTCTGGTTTCAGATTCCTGTAAGAGAACATCGTCAGAATAGGTCTTATCGGTAGGACGGCGTTCCGATACGCCCCATGTGGCAGTGGGCCACATGACATAATTTTGATACCAGTATCTTGTGCCAGTATCGACCTGAACCAAGTCGGAGGATTTGATGCGCGTTGTACTCCAACCACTCCACTTTTTGGACCACTCACCATAACCAGTGTAGCAAACGGTGTACTCGTTTGTCAGTGCGTCCGAGCCGAAGAAATCGTAACGCGGAGCAGTGCGATACTGTAGTTTGGATTCTACTATGTAGGAACCATCGTAGACGAAGTCGGGGAGATAATCCGCCCATTCGCTCCAGACAAGCTCTTGGGGCAGAACTTCGCCCATGTCTTCTGGTTCGTTTTGGTTCGTTACATCATCCTCTTTCTCGGATTGTGCATCGTTTTCCGAGGAAAGATTGTCGTTGATAGGGGGCTGAGGGTCGGTATCGACAACACTTTGGTCATTGGGCTTTGAAGATGTGTCGTTTGACCATATTCCTTTTGTCGCGAAAATGACAATAACACTGAGTAGTGCGACACCAAGGAGTGGAATCCAAAATTTTGACCGCTGTTTTGTTTTATTATCCTGTGTACTTTTTTGTTGTTGCTCTTTTTCTTGAAGTTCCTTACTGTCGTCAGTCTTGACATTTTCTATCGCACCATTATCTACATCTATAATAATGTCATTATCTATAATAATGTCACTTGATGGAGTTTTTCTTTGAGCGAATATGCCTGGTGTCTTATCGTCTTCATCCAATATTTCAATAATTTCACCACTTAATGGCTGTGTTCCAAGGGTATCTTCATCTAAGGATTTTAAGTCACGAAGCATCTCTGCTGCGGAAGCATATCGGTCCTCTGGACGGAATGCACAAGCTTTCAGAACGATTTTCTGGAGTTCGGCATTACCATTTACAGGTGGTGGTAGATTGGTTCCCTTAAGGCGAAGCGCAAAAGCCTCTTGCTCTTGACCTAGCAAGGGGATTACTGGTGGAAGTGGCAAAAATGGTCCAGTTCGTTTGTTTAACATCCAATACATGACCATGCCCAACGAGTAAATATCTACACTGGCATCATATTTTTCGCCTTTGTAGACTTCAGGAGCCATAAATTTGGGTGTCCCAGCTTGCACAGTCATCTGAGACTGTTCTATTGTTCTTGCAATACCAAAATCCCCTAGTTTATAGTCTTTATCTTTGGAAAGCAGAATGTTAGATGGTTTGATGTCACGATGGATAACATTATGCTGTACACAACGAATCAAAGCAGCACAGATGTCTTTGCCAAGTTCTACGACATCTTTTTCGGTGAAACCTATCGTTTTGTTCAGAGGAGTCAACAATTCCATTTTGATAAACAGGTCCCATCCAATTCCGTCTTCGTGCTGCAGTTTCTCAACACGGTCGCAGTAGACAATGTTCGTGTGTCCTTTCAACCGATTCATCAATTGATATTCTTGCTCGATATCATCAAGATGATTCTTGTATCTGGTGGAAATGCTCGCACTGTCGTACCCACTGTTATAAAGGTCTTCAATCTCGCTATTGTCCTTTGGGACGGAAATAACTTTCAGTGCAGCTTCTTCTGTATAGCCGGAGTGTTCTCTGATAATTTGGTATACAGTACCACCACTACCACCGTTTCCGCCAATTGACCCAACGACTTTCCAATCCGACCAAATTTTTGAAATCTTTTCTTCCATACTTTATCCCTCCTCGTATCATCTTGTGCAGGAAAATTATTTTCCGCATTGGATTACAATGGCGGTAATATTATCTTTTCCTCCGGCATCTAATGCACAAGATAATAGTTTTTGCACAGCAACAGAAGTGTCGTTGTGCTGAAGAATTTCTTCAATTTGCGCCTTGTCCAACATATCGGTAACACCGTCGCTACAGATAAGGAAGGTATCTCCCGCCTGCAGGTATCCTCCAGAATAATATGGGTCTAGTATCATTTCATCTGGAAATATTCCAATATTTTGGGTTAGTCTAAATTTCTTTTTGGGGTCACTTTTCTTGCCTGTAATAGTTTCATAAAGCTGTCTTTCAGTATGTTCTTTAGAAATTTCACACAGCTTTCCATTTTTCAGTAAGAAAATAGGACTATCACCGACATTGCATAAAAAATACTCTCTTCTGGAAAATAGGAGCATTGCTGCAGTGGAGCCCATTCGATTCGCGTTTCTTTTGGTCA
The DNA here is from genome assembly GCA_045645125.1 of Oscillospiraceae bacterium. Lineage (GTDB taxonomy): Bacteria > Bacillota > Clostridia > Oscillospirales > Oscillospiraceae > Pelethomonas. The sequence continues at coordinate 6,859 of JAZRID010000382.1, forward strand.
TCTCCTCGCATACCGAACGGTTCGCCTCTACGCAGATTTGGTGTAATAATCGCACTTTTCTAAATATGGGGATTTGTGCGTGTAACAGCTTTTCTGTTGCTACAGCGGCGAGAAACGATGCGCGTTCTCCTGCGTCATATCCGCCCATTCCGTCGAATACGGCGAATACTGGTTTCCCTAAGGTGGAGAATCGCTTCGTGACGGAAAAGGTTCCTTCATGTTGTTCAGGTAAAAAAATTCCGTTTATCAACAGATTATCTTCGTTTACCGAACGCAACTTTCCGCCATCACAGATTGCACTAACATTCAGTCGCATATGGACGCTCTCCCTTTACATTTCCTGTTTTTTGCCGAGCAGCCTATGGTACTCCACGCTGCCTTCAAAAAATGACAGGGACAAAAAATGCCCCTGTCACTTTTCATTGCTTTCGTAGGAGGTTACAGCATATATGTAGCGGAGACCGTATGGTGGGAGCTATTCGTATCCTCCTCCATCAATTCCCCCAATTCATGGCTCAACTGAACGGCTTCGTCGTTGACATGGGCTAACAATTTAGCCATTCGTTCAAAGTACTCTATTAACTGTTCAATGTCACGAAGAATCGGAGTGTATTGATAGGAAACAGCGGGGTCACTACAGTGTTGCATAGCCGTCATACTGTCGTACAACTGCAATGCTAATTTTTTTTCTTCGCGTAATTTGGATATATGGTCTCGCAAAAATCCGGTATCCACAAACAGACCGTTTGTGTCAAAACCTTTGCTCACAGGATAGCGTCAATCTTCAGCACAGCTTCGACTGTGCTCTTAGTGGCATCAACTGCGGTAGTAATGGTTTCCTTGACTTCACTACCGAACACATTCATCTTGTTAACCGTTTCCTGCAGAGAGTTTTTGGTTTCTACGAGAGATGCATGCGCTCTTTTAGCGGCCTTGATATTTTCGTCGATTCGATTGACCATTGCGTCATAGTTGCTGTCGTTGCTTTCAATAAACTGGTCCAGATTTTCCTTGGCGCGGCCATATCTGTTGATAACATCCAACAGCATGCTAATTTTCTGCTCAACAACGCCGATACGAGCTTCGAAATCCGCTTTCGAAACTCTTACATTCAAGCTACCCAATGCCATCGTTCTATCCCTCCCTTATCTCCCGAAAATTTTAGTTACTGCGCTGCCGATACCGCTGACCACATTATCCGTGAAAACCTTTACCTTACCCAAGATGGTATTTACGGTGTCGGCAATGGAGTCAATTGCCCGAAAGGTTTCCTTCGCAGCATTGCAAATTTGGGTGCCAAACTCAACAAAGTCATCAACCAGTGTGCCGTCAGCAAAATTTTTCATGTCCGTCAGCGTTTCACCGGCTTCCTGCATGGCACGCTGATAATCTTCGTTGATGGCCTGCACTTGCGCAAGCCACTGTCTTGCCGTCTGTTCATCCTTGACGGAAATCTTCACATCATTTGCCATTTTTTCTCCCTACTTTCCACATATTTTTTTATTATACACCCATTTGTCAAATGGATTGTACACTTTATAGATTCCGAATGCTAGTTTGGATTTTGCTAACTTGATTGATAGCCTTTTCGGTGGCAGTAATATACGCCTTTCGTATTTCACTGCCAAAAAACATATCGGTATCTTCCTGAAATTCCCGCAACGCCAAGAGAAGGTTCTGACAAATCGATAGACTGTATTCTCTATACTGAGAAATTTTATCTTCCATATAGGCGGAACCTCCTTTAAATCAAATATAACTGCGTACCGTTCTGAATACCATAATCTTGTAGGGTATGCGCAGGATGTAATACACCTAAAGGCTCTTTCATACAGAGCTGTTCATGTGCTGAAACGATATAGTTGCCGTTTGTTACTTCTGCAATGCCGGTTGCTATGATTTCGCTCAATTTTTGAACGGAAACATCTACGGGAGCAAACACATCGAAATCACCGATTGCCGGTACGCAGATTTCAAGTAAAACCTTAGTCATAAAAGAACCAGGTCCTTTCTACTTAAATGATTTCCTGTTCGTCTGGGTCCACATTTGCTTCCGCAAGCTCACCGCAGGGCATAATCATTCTGTGACATTCGCCGCGATATTTCATAATAAAACGGTTATAGTTTGGATTGATTTTTTCCATCCTTTTGTAATCGGATGGGAGAACGGTCATCCATTGTTTATGGAATTGACCGCCAAAGAGCAACGCAAAATCGTCCTTACTAAAGCTACGGAATATCGGATTCACTGACATATCTTCATCAGCGGGGTAGAAACATCCTATAAAATAAATGTTAAACCCCTTTAACTTGCCGCTGAATAGTTCTGCAAATATTTTCTGGTTAGCAACTGCCATCAAATCTGCAAGACTTTCAAACAAAATAACCAGAGGAGTTGTTTGGCTTCTGATATATTTTGCAGCTTTCACTGTGCGTCCCTTATCCGTGGCTGGAATGCCATGAAGTTCGCAAAATTCATTGCGGCAAGGCACCCTATATTGGGGGATATACTCATCGAGTAGCCAATTGAAAAGTTTGGTTACATTTTCTGAGTTTGTATCAACGACTTTGTAGTGGTCATCAAATACATTTCCCAATTTTTCTTCAAAATTTCTGTCGAAGATAGTACCAGAAGTTCGGCGGAGAATAAAGGCATCCGCATTCTCTCGGCGGAAGGCAGACAGGATATTAAAAATCACAGGTTTAACACCAATAGGATTACCGAAATACATTCCTGCGGTATGCAGTTGCTGTAACGGCATCGCGATTTCTTTCATACTCTGCATGGAGAAGCCAAGCGGGATTCTGTCGTTGGCAAAAGAGTTACAAAAATTCGCATATTCCAATTTATCGTCCATAATGGGAAGACATCTTGCAGCTTGATACTGTTGCAACTGCTTTGCACATATGTGCAGTTCTTCTTTTAGAACGAATGTCTGTTGCTGCACATCCAAATTACAATACGGCACTGCCACCTGATATTCAAGGGCCCTTCCGTCCATCGCACAAATGCCTCGTCCCGTAATTTCGGGTGGCATAAAGGCATTGCGCAGATGCAGGATGTCATTGTAATCAAACTTATCCTTCGCCTGCAATGCGATTTTGTAGTCAAGTTCTTGACTGACCTTTGCGCTGAATTCATTTAAATGGTTGACAGAGAACAGAAAACGAACACCATAATTCGCTGCATCGCGCATATTTTTGCTGATGCTGAGACTGTATTGTTGCCCCTTTGCAAACTCGGTGATGTTGGTCCATCCGTCAATTATGACCATCACTAACGGGAGTTTCTGCATCTTTACATAGTCATTATAACTATATATTTCCGATTTGGCAAACATTTTTTTTCTTTCGTCTACAATTTCCTGTATTAAGGCAAGCATACGGTCAAAGTCCGACTCGTTTTCCTTCGTAAGGTATGCACCGCAATGTGGCATATTACGAAATATACTCAGAATACCACCAGATAAATCAAGAATGTAGAAATTGATATCTTTGGGGCTGTAATTCATCACCAGAGAATACAGCATCGTTTTGAAAAATGTGCTTTTTCCGCTACCTGCAAATCCGCACAAGGCCATATGGTGAAAAGAGAGCAAGTCTAAGAACAAAGGCTTTTGTTCCTGGCGTTCTGGGTCATCAACGAGGCCAATCAAAGCGGAAATTCCCTTTTCTGGAGCAATGGGGTTGTTCTTTGCCAAATCATGATACGCAATATTGGCTGAGAGGGGAGTGCACCACAGGCTTTTGGGTACAATATTTTCTCTTTTGGCCAGGTCTGACAAGTATTTAACAATTGCAACAATTTGTTTGCTCTCTGCTTTTGCCGCAGGTTTCTTTTCCTTCGCCTTGAAAATGACCTGGCCAGTGTTGTCAACAAACTCTACGGTGCCATCTTTCACCTGTACCATTTTTTCTTGTGGTATATATTCTGCACCACACCATGCAGACTGACCCAGTGCGAAGAATTCATTGTAGCCAACCTGTAAATAAAATCTGCCGGTATTTTTCAGGTCTGCGGCGTCAGGGCGTTTCAGCATTTCCATACTGTCACTTCTGTCCTGCACTTTCAAACAGGCGCGGAACTTTGTATTGCTCCAAATCTGGTCGTTTACAACACCACCGGGTTTCTGTGTTGCCAAAATCAGATGAACGCCTAGGCTACGACCAATTCTTGCGGCACTAATCAGAGAATCCATAAATTCCGGCTGCTGTTTCTTTAATTCCGCAAACTCATCCGAAATGATGAATATATGGGGCATAGGCTCCGACACTTGCTTGTTACGGTACAATCGCTGATAATCGTAAATATCCATTGTACCTTCGCCTGTTTGGCTTTTTGCGCGTTTGAAACACTCCTGCCGTCTGTTTAGTTCACTCTGAATGGAGATTAACGAACGCTGAATAGCAGAACCGTCAAGATTCGTAATCGTAGCAACGACATGGGGGAGATGAATCCCTCTTTTGGGGTCAACAAATGCGTCAGCCAGACCACCACCCTTGTAGTCAATTAGAACAAAGGCAACTTCATCTGGGCTAAAATTAACAGCCAGGGACAGGATATAGGTGATGATAAATTCCGATTTACCTGAACCTGTCATACCTGCAACGAGGCCGTGCGGTCCTTGTTGCTTTTCATGGAGGTCCAATGTAAACAGCTTCCCGTCCGTCCCAATACCGATAGGCACTGACAAAGACTTGACAGGATTATTCCGTTCCCATCTGGAAAACGGGTTTAGATGTTCGACTTTTCCGACACCGTACATATCGAGAAATGTTACCATTGACGGAAGTGAAAAGCTTGTATTCAACTCCATGGGAAGATTGATTTTTGCCAAACCGTTCATACTATTTTTGAAATCATCTGGGTCTACAGTATCCATTTCCAGAGCAGTGTCCGTTGTATCAGAACGATTCAAATCAATCAGTTTGTTTTTTTGCCATAGCGCGATGTACTTTCCACACTCTTTCGGAACATACTGAAAGGCTGGGATGAACGAAAATCCACGGTACTTCTCATCCTGAAATAATTCTTTCAGAATCTCCGATTGCTCAAACAAGTTTTGGTCGAGAGCAAATACAATATATGCTGGCTGGTTCTTTATTTTGTCGTAGGAGATAGTTCGAGGGTTGTTGCTCTGGGTATCCATATCTCTAAAATATTTGGAAATAGCCTGGATATCCGACGAATTGGTTGCCACAAAACGAACGGTTTGCTCGTTGTCCCAAAAATGTTTTAGATATTTGGTAAACGCAAACTCTTTTTTTAAGGATTCAGGTGCTATGAGTACCATTTTTACCTCGTCATAGGCATGCGTAATGGCAACATAGGCGATGAGTTGCGTAACCATCTGTAGAATTTTGATTGGGAAGCCGATGATGCCCAGTACCCAATCCTCGCGCAGAGAAACTGTTATCGGGACGTCATGTAGCAATGACGGCTTTTCTGCCAAAGCATACATCTCTTTTTCCAGTGTGTCTTGCTCTATTTGAAATTTTTGGGGTAGATATTTTTTCTCCGCAACCATTGGAAGTGTTCCGGTACCGAGACTGACTGTTAAAAAGTCGGAGTCTCTTTTTCCTCGTTCCCATAAACGAGACCGTTCTTTTGTGAAATGTAAGACTTCACTCATTTTTGGAAACAGAACCCGTAGGAAATTTTCTTCAGATGTTATTTCGTCGGCAATCTCTTGTGTTTTACCTTCTAAGTATTTATGATAGCCTTCAACACGCTTTGTTTCATATTCTTTCCTATCTGCTTCGCTGATGCCTTGCGTCAAAGCTGGCAGGAATAAGGATGAGATAGCACCAATATAGTTACCCGAGAAAATTGCCTGACCGCCCATAAGTGCATTGTTACCCAGACGGAGTGCCAACGGAATTTTTGTTTTCGGCAGTGCTGGGGGAGGTAAATCAATCTCAATTATCTTTTTAGTGAGTTCGTAGTTGCCTCGTGCTTCTCTGTAGTGAAAATCATTCGCTGTATACATAGAGGGCAGATGGGTCAAATGTTTTTTTACATCCAGCGGATAGACTTTTCGACTGGTTATTCTGCATTTGTCGGTGTTATTCATCTTAATATAGCCTGCGCCAACAACAATACACAAGCCCAATATATGCACAACATCGCCCAATGCCAGTGTTGCAGAATGAATTTTTTTCCCGTTTACATAGACCCCGTTTGTACTATTGCGGTCTGTAATGGATAAGTGCTCGCCATGATATCGTAGCACTGCATGGTCTCTTGAAACAAACTTGCTGATATATTGGATATCGCAGGTAATTTCTCTGCCGATAAAAATATCTGTATTTTTTTCGAGATAATAGGGACGAAAAATTTTTGTGTCGTCCCAACCATCTTCGATATAGAGAGAAAGGATTTTATTGCGCCAATAGGCAATATATAATGCATTACTATGTAAGATAATTTCGTTGGTTCGTATTTCTTTATTTGGATTTGCAGGGTCTTGGAACGAAAAGTAGCCGTCATTTGCGATACAAGCTTTCCATTTTGAATCTTCGGCGATAATGGATATGTATTCTTCAGCAACAGGAAAAACATATCTGCCTTCAATCTTTGTTGGGAGCCATAAATCGAAAATACCACCATACTTTTCAATGAGAATGGCATGAATACTTGTTTTTTGCGAGATAGTATCGATATCATGTCGGTTACTCTTGGCAATTGTTACAGAATCATTTAACACGAAGCTCCTCCTTCCTTATCACTAGCACTATTACTACTGAATGGTTGCACGACTTTTAATTTACATCTAAATGATACCAAATTTTCGCAAAAAAGTAAAGGGAACAAGAGTTCCTACTTGTCCGCCATAGAAAGAGCCATTGTTGACGCGTTGGATATAACAACGGAGCTGTCGCAGAATGAAAAAGTTCTGCGACAGCTCCTTCATTTGTCTGTTGCATAAAACTCACTCATTAGTTCTAAGGCATACTCTTGAGATGCTCCATAGCCATATGTCACACCTGCCCAGTCAGTCTCATAGTTCTCGTTAAATCGAGACCCTATTTTTACAAGTTCTTCCTTCTTTTGTACAATGAGAAGTTTCTTTATTTCTCTAAGTGTATTTTCCAGTTCAAAAAGTGCTGTGCTGTCATTCTGTGCCGGAGATATTTTATCTCTAAAGTATTTGAAAAAGGGTATTTGGTCCCATGCACCAGGGTTGTCCTTACAATTTTCAAGTTGTGCTTGGAGCGCAACAACCTGTTGCATGGGAATACGCGCATAGATTCCATCGCTATACAAATCAAAAAATCGATTTAGTTGTTCCAATATTGGCAGATGTATTTCTACGGTTTCTTTACTAATCCTTTCGGCAGCGTCAAGCAAATACTGCTTTTCCTCATTCGTTTCTTCGTTCTCGGCCTGTTCACGATATTCTTCTATTAAATCTCTTTTATGTGCGTAAGGTTGTGTGGAATACTCTAGCAAATGATTTACACCACTCATTATTTGTTTCATATCTATCCCCTGCCTCTTTAGTGCACAGAGATTTTCATATGCTGTTACCGTGAACCCCAGTTCATCAAACGCTTCAAAGCCAACCTTAGTTTCTAAATTGGTTGTTTCTGTTTGACCCAGAAGCCACTCTACAGAAACGTCGAAAACAGTAGACAAGCTTTTCAAACATGACATTTTTGGAATTGCTCCAGTGTATAACCAATTTTTGACCGCAGTGGCGGATACGCCAGTGATTTTACCGATATCAGGTGCTGTTAAATACCCACGACGCTTTTTCTTCTCAACTAACCGATTTGTAAAATCATCGCTAATCACAGGGAAGAACTGGTCTGATTCCATCAACAACTCTAATCTTTTCGAAAAATTACAATCATCTCTCATAAAAGCTTCCTCCTTACTTCTCATTTATTATACCTAAACCTCCAACAAAAAAGCAAGTAAAATTCAAAAACAACCTAAACCGAAAGTAAAGTTTTGATTTTAGTAAAGTTACACTACATTTTACGATAACCAAACTTTGTACTTTTGCCAAGCCGCAAGTTTTCGTTCGAAAATGCGTTATTTTTTCTAGACTTATTGATTTTTGTATGCTATAAATAAACCATCGAAAGCAAACTTGATATCAAGAAGTCAATCGCAAGTTTTCGTTTGCTTTATAGAATCTGATGCGCTGCGAGGAGTTATATAGAGCACCGCCTCAGTTCTTTAGCAAGAATGCAAGTAATTTAACAATTATTTATGAAAGGTGGAAAATTTAATGAAGAATTATAACATTAAGGACCTGAAACTGATGAATATGGCTCGAGAGAAGGGGGTTTTTGCCTGCGAATCCGAGATGTCTATCGAAGATAAAATTGACTTCGTAGATGGTTTCCAAGACGGTGTGCTTTCTTACTTTATCGCTATTGCAGGGAAGTTTTTGGCCGAGTGCGACAATCTTAAGAGGGATGTTTATGGCGACATCAGAACCGTTTCCAAGCAGGCTTGGCTTAGGAAAAATGACCCTCGCGGATTGATTTCAAGAGATGTATGTACCTGGTGGGATAATTGTGGTGCGTTTCAGTTCCTTGGGGTAAGGGCAAATATTTTTCACCTCAGAGACAATTTGGTCGATGAATGCTTTCATGCTCAGTTAGAACAGCTTCTGCTTGAAGAGCAATGGTACTATAACGAGCATAATGATGACCAGAAGGTTATTAAGAATATTTGTCATACACTTAGCCGCTATGGATACCCTCACCAACATCACTTTAGTATTGGTGGAAATGATTTTATCTGTACAGATTACTCTTATCAGACGAATGAATATAGCATTAAGGTGTGTTTGCCTAAAGAAGAAAGATGTTTAACTATCGAGGAAACAAACAAACTTGAAGCCGCTCTTTCCCCTGTAGAGGAGAAGTATCAGCAGTTACTTAAGGCACAGCACGAAATGGAAAACGCATTAAGAAAGGCTTGCTTTGATTTTTCAGCCTACTTAAGTACGAAAGGAGAATCCGCATGAGTTATGAAACAATGTATTTCTTTGGCTGGAGCAAAGTTTACCAGTATAACGGAACGGCCAAAAAGCCCATCTACACAAAGACTCAGTTGAACCGCATGGGTTTAAAACCAATCGACCCGGAAAACTATGAAGTCCATAAAGTTGTTACCTTTGGAAGTGGTTCGGGTAAATATAAGCCATTTCACTTCTACACCTTGGACAACATTCAGCTCAAGCGAGTCGAAACGAAGACTGTTATTAACTAAAAGGAGGACTACATAATGACAAAGACTGATTTGGTAAAAATCAAAGGTATTTCTATGCACCTACTCAATACGGAAATTCCAAAGACAAGCTACTGGCCCTTAGTTGCACAGCATCCATTTACTAATACAGGTTCTTTCCGGTGGCAGAACGAGAGCGGTGAGTATCAGAACGGCATCCTTGAAAAGGGGACCGAGGCATATCAGAAATGGAAGGAGCTATTTATCAAGGCAATTAACGATGCTGAGACGGTTCATCATATTTATTTCCTGCTTAATAAACCTTGGGCTATGCTCTTCATTCGCCTGGTTGAGCCTTTCCTGTCTGATGAGGATTTTACTAACCTCCTAAAAGACGCATTTACCGAAATGGAGCAGCCCAATATGGACCCCAATGTATCGGTCGCCCAGCTCAAAAATTACTTTAAGAAATGCGACAAGAACGCACTAATGGAAGAGGATGAGTTAGAAGTCTATAATTCTCTGCCTGACGTCGTCACTGTCTATCGTGGTGTAACTTCCTACAACAACAAGAAGATTAAGGTTTTGTCTTGGACCCTTGCCCCCGAAGTTGCTAAATGGTTTGCCAATAGATACGAGCAGTATGGACAAGTATATGTTGCCACCATTAGCAAAAAGCATATTCTTGCTTATTTCAGTGGCCGTGGCGAGAGCGAGGTTGTTGTTGACCCCTCTAAACTCAAAGATATTAAGCTGTTTCTTGACTTAAGTGAAGCAAACAGAAGTGTGGCTAGTTAATTTATATGAAGAAAGGATGTTATTTTTATGAGTGCAGAAGTTTTTATTTTCAAGCGTGATAAGGCCCATGGTTATTACCAGAACGACCTAAAATGTGAGTGTGTTGGCGAGTTTAATGGTTGGGCTGCTCATGAGTATGTTATGGGCGAAGTGGTATTCCGTTTCACAGCAGAGGGGTCCGCTGTTCTTACTTCTTGTGAGGATATGGGACGAGTTCTAACCACTATGTCCGAATATGAGGATTGTTACATGGAAAATTGTAGAGCTAACCACACGAAGTATGCTTTTTACTACCGTGTGGAGCAACCCTTCTTTGATGCTTTGATGCGCCATGAACGCTACAAAATGTGGAGTCAGGATAACGATTGGCCCGGTGAAAAGAAATGGGTCAGAGAGCAACTGGCAAAATTCAGAAAGGTAATCCCTTCTCTCGACTTTGAAAAGAATTACTATTACATTGTTGAATCTATTTAATTTTGAAAGGAGTATTTTTACTATGTTTAATTGGAATGTTGAGGAAATGAAGCTACTGAATATGGACCTTGTTGGTGATGGTTATGACCAGGCTTTTGCCTGTGAATCTGAAGTGTCTATCGAGGAAAAGTTCGAGTTTATTGACCGCATGCAAGACAGCAGACTGAGCTATCTTGTTGGCATGGTCAAGGCTTATCAGGAGGCTATTCCTTCTATGAAGAAGGATGCTGAAGGAAAGCCTACTGATTATGCAAAAAAAGCCTGGGTTCGTCAGAATGATACTCAGAATCTTTTCCACCGCAAAAGCGATTCTCATGGTAAGTATGGTGATTTTGAAATCCTTGGCTATACAGGTAATCTCTTTAGTTATGCAAACCGCGAAGACTCCTATTACCTTGGTTCCAAAGAAAACTCTATCAACCAACTATTCCATCGACAGCTTGGGGTATGTAAAAACATGGAGTATAACTACTTTTGCAGCCACGACAAAACCGTAAAGTGTTTTATAGACTTTGAGAATAAGTACAATAAGCATGTGCTCTGGGGAATTGCATGCAAAGAGAGATATTCAATTTGCGTGACGCGTGCAAAGAATGAGTCAGATAAAGGCGAGGTCTATTTTTTGGACCGTAAGAATCGTGGTTGTAACGGCAGGGAATTTACTCTTGAAGAAGTCCAGCAGATTAATGCCGAACTCACCTCACTTGATATCCTTTACGACCAGCTTCAGAAAGCACAGCAGTCTTATGAGGAAGCACGATGGTCCGTTGCCAAGAAGATTAAGTCTATGGCTACTAATTGAAAGGAGCAATAAATATGAAGAAGTGCATGACTTTAAAATATGAAGATTTCGACAACAAGTTTGAGTACATCGATTATTTGGAAGACAACGGACTTATTACTCGCGGGTGTGCTCTATGCATGATTGAATATGGACCGTGTAATGATGCTGCTAAAAAGTTCGCATCGGTGGATGAGCCTTTTATTGACTGTATTCCATTTAGCCATATTGGTATCAACAGATTCCCTGTGTCGTATTTACGTGAATGGTACGGAGACGAATATATTGAAAATCTAAATTCTGAGGAGGAAATCTAAATGAAAAGTAAAGTTAAGAAGTGCTGTATCTGTGGATTGTATTTTGAAGGAAGGGGTCACAATCCTGTTCCGGTCAAAGAACGCGGTGAGTGCTGTCATTTTTGCAACTTATATGTTGTTCTACCCACCCGTAGTGAGTTGCGTAACAAGTCGCAACCGAAACAACAAACAACCGAAATTAACATGATGAGGGAGAGAATTAAAGTGGAGAATAACCCTCATATTCTCCAGCTCATGGCAAAATTTGTAGAAACCGAACGCGTGAAAATGAGTAATCGAGTGAAGAATGGCAAAAAGTTCGTCATGGAAAAGGGTGTCGTTCCGAATTTTGTGTTCGGTTATGACCGTGTAGACAAATACACTCTTGTCCCCAATCCCGTTGAAAGTGAATGGGTCAAAAAAATATTTGACTTGTTCACAGAAGATGGATGGAGTCTATATACAATTTCCCAATATCTCTATGAGAACAGGGTTTTTACAAAGGGTAAGAAAAAAGATGGTCAACCCAACTACAACTGGTCTCCAGCAGCAGTAAAGAGAATCCTCACCAATAAAGTATATTTAGGTATCATCATCAATGGTAAAGAAAGCACCAAGAACCCTTTTAGCAATGAGCGCATCCAAAATCCTGAGGAAAATTGGTATGTGGTCGAACGACCTGAGTTTAGGTTAATTACCGATGAACAGTATGAAAAGGCACAGAAGATTATGAAAGAAAACTGCAAACTAAAAAATCAAGGAGGAAACGCGTATGAAAAATAACATTAAGACATGTTGCATTTGTGGTAAGACATTCGAGGGTTTGGGAAACACCCCTTCACCTGTAAAGGAGGAAGGAACTTGTTGCTCCCTCTGCAATGACTTAGTTGTCATCCCTGCTCGTATTGATGCAATGATGACCTCTAATAGCATGCAACCAGATGAACTTTCCTATAATTATGGAATAATCAAAGGCGGAATAGACCGTATTATGGTTGGTGAAATAAGCGTATGTTCTGACTCTGTTCCAACGGGAACTACAGGCACTATCAGTGTATTTCAGGGTGAAGTCATCCATGTTGTTTATTGCTGCCCGAGGTCTGCCCCCTTCGACATTGAGACCTTTAAAAACACCAAAATTGAAATTGGATACATCGGAGTTAAAGCAAAAGGTTTAACCATGCCTGTTATAAGGATAGGACACCACTATCTCGAGATTCCTTTTAACCTCAATGCGGTACCCAACAATGGCTATAAGGAGTTTAGCAAGTCATCCTGTGGCGCTATTGTTTTGCAGTATGTTAACAGCATTACCCAAAAAGTTGAAGCAATTCGTTTCTTTTACCCAGAGGAAACACTAAAGCAGGCGTTGATGGAAGTGGGCCTTGCTACAATTGACAAGAAAACCACACCCGAACAGTATCAGCAGTGGGTAGGAGAAGTCTTTGCAGGGCACACCGCCAAGGACAGCTTCAAGCGCAGCAGAAAACTCGGGTATGTAAAAGGTGGTCTAACACCATCATGTTGGATGAACTTAAGTCCTTCTTTGGTTCTTTCCGAAGGATAAAATACAGCAATAGTGCTGGCAAGGTCTCTGGTGGCAGCCATCTCTGATGGGTAGGGTTCAACTCCCTAAGACCTTATAGGTTGTGCATTGCTAAATGGAATTGCTGCAGAAATTCCATTAGGGAGTGCATAACGCAACTTCAAAATATTAAATGAAATGAGGTAAAATTTATGAAGACAATTATTGACAGTAAGAAGTATGACACAGAGACAGCCGTGAAGGTCGGTTATTACGACAACAACCTGTCTCAGCACGATTTTAGATGGTATGTGGAAACGCTGTATCGCAAGCGCAATGGAGAATTTTTCCTGTATGGTAAGGGCGGTGGATTAAGTCCATATGCACACTACTTCTCTGATAGAACCTGTTGTGAGGGCGAGAAAATTGTGCCTATGTCTGATACCGAAGCCAAGCACTGGTGTGAACAGCACTTGAGTTATGATGAGTATGTAGAGTTATTTGGAGAACCCGAGGAATAAGCCTCGGGGTTACGCCAAAATAACGTCAATGAAGAAACAATTAGGTGTGTTTGGAAGTACGAAAGGAGAAGTGAAGCATGGCACAGGAAAATGAAATGACTCTACGAAAGAACCTCCAGGAAATGGGGGGCAGGTATTGGGAAAAAGGGATATTTAGGCGAGTATACTTTAACAAAGGGACTCTACTAAGTATCATGGGTGTAGATATCGACCAAGTAAAGAAAATAGCCAAATCCGATATTTCAGGGGTTGGCCCAGAAAAAAAACTCTTAAATGCACTGGAATGCACAAAGGTCTACTATGATTTAGTACACGAGGAGTGGAGTATTGAGTTTTGTGGTGGTGTAGCTACAGAGTATCGCCTGTTTGTTGGTATGGCTACAAGAAAGCTAGAGGAACAATTAAAAGTAAAGATAGCCCCGCATTCTAATTAAATACGTAACGATGCCTTGGGCGTTGCTAAATAGGAGCTTGCGGTTCCTGTTTAGGAGCGTCCAAAAGCTCCAAATAAATTTTAGAAAGGTTGATTGTATGCTCAGACTAATGATGATGTGTGACAGGAATGGGAGATTTGTTCCTGTTTCTCACAAGCGGGGAAAAGTTTATACATATTGGGCTGAAGAAGTTTTAGCTGATGGTGGTAAAAAGATTTATCATTTGACAAAAGAATATTTACTTGAAAACAGTCATCGATTTGACAATGTTAGGATTTCAGCAACAGGTAGAGTGTCTGCAACACCATCTCAGGTTGATTGGAATTCTTTTGAAACACATTACAAATATGCCTTTTGTGAAAGATATAAGGATATGCCTAATAGAAATCAAATAAAGATTTATCAGGAATATTCTGACAACCTGAAATTGGGAGACATCCTTATTAAGAAGTATCCTCAATTAACAAGAGAACTTATCATGTATAGAGGAGACATCTTTTCAAGTGATAGAGAAGTTGCATCAATGGCCTATTCCATACGCAATATGATTTTTTAATGATTGAGTTTCAAATC
>JAZRID010000383.1:0-6265 GCA_045645125.1 Oscillospiraceae bacterium
CACACAGAAGCTTGTGAGCGGCATCGAGGGCGGTGAAGATGACACCAGAAATCTACACACTGTCGCCAGCTTTCAGGTCCTTGACCTGTTCCAGCGTCAACGGTGCTGTGATACGCTTTTCCATCTTCACGCCCTCCTTACAGATTCACGCTACAGTGCCGTGTCACATGGCAGTTCAAGTTGACTGCCACAGGCAGACCTGCGATATGCGTAGGCAATGTTTCAATGTTGACCGCCAGTGCGGTGGTCTGACCGCCGACACCCTGCGGACCAATGCCGAGAGCATTGATTTTCTCCAGCAGTTCTTCCTCCAGTTCGGCATAGAAGGGGTCAGCATTGCGTGTATCGGTACTACGCATGAGTGCTTTCTTAGCGAGATAGGCGGCCTTGTCGAAAGTACCACCCACACCCACGCCCACCACGATGGGGGGACAGGGGTTAGGACCAGCTTCTTCGACGACCTTCAGCACGAAGTCCTTCACGCCCTGCAAACCGTCAGACGGCTTGAGCATCTTGGACTGGCTCATATTCTCACTGCCAAAGCCCTTGGGTGCGACGGTCAGGTGCAGACCGTCACCGGGAACGATGTCGTAGTAAATCATAGCGGGGGTATTGTCGCCAGTATTGACACGGCGGAGCGGGTCGCCGACCACACTCTTCCGCAGATAGCCCTCTGCATACCCCTGACGAACACCCTCGTCCACCGCCTCACGCAAATCGCCCACAATGTGGACATCCTGTCCAATCTCCAAAAAGACACAGGCCACACCCGTATCTTGGCAGACAGGAACATTCTGCTGTTCGGCTATTTCAAAATTCTCCTTGATAATGCCAAGAATATTCTTGGCCAGAGGCCACGGCTCACACGCATGGCCGGCGCAGATGCGCTGTTTGACATCCTCAGGCAAAAAAGTGTTGGCTTCGATGCACAGCTTTTTCACCGCCGCTGTAATGTCTTTTGCAAGGATTTCTCTCATAATCGGTTCCTCAGCTCCCTCCAGCGTCCACTCCATCCTTGACGGACGGACATTTTGGTTGCATTTTTGTTTTTGGACAGAGCCATGAAGTTCTGCCCATCAATTAAGTGTATCATGTTGTAACTTTAATGTAAATTTTTCTTTTTGATAAAATCAATTTTTGTATGAATGACGGAAAAATTGCTTGCCTTTTCTACACTTCGCAAGTCATTCCGTAAAATCTTGCAAATTTACCCGTATTTTGCAAGATATCCGTCAACTTTTTGCAGTTTCTCCACCAAATACGCCCGAATTTCTTTGAGCAAAATAGACAAAAGGGTGCATTGCATCACGCAACACACCCTGTTTTATCACTTGAAATACAGACGCTTTCGCTCATACTTCGCCTCATTGCTGACATGGATACCCAATCTGCGGTACAGTTTCTCGTCAACATCGCTGAGTACGACCGTAAAATGCGCGTCACAACCGCGCAGTTTGGGAATCTGCGCCTGTGCCAAGGCTGCCAGCGGATTGGTCAATGCACTCATGCAGAGTGCCATCAACACCTCATCACTGTGCAGTCTGGGGTTCTTATGCCCCAAAATTTCCGTTTTCAAACGGCACACAGGCTCCAACACCTGTGCAGAAATCAAATCAAGCTGGTCGTCAATATTGCCCAGTGCTTTCAGTGCGTTCAGCAACAGTGCCGCCGAGGGTCCCAACAGGTCACTGGTCTTACCCGTGACAATCGTACCATCTGCCAGTACCATCGCGCCAGCAGGACCACCCGAAGTCTTCTCCTTATCCAGTGCCGCCGCCACCGCTGGCAATACTTCCCGTGTCACACCAGCCTGTTTCATCAACAGTTCCAGTTTATACACCAGTTCTTCATCTGCCTTACCGCGCAGACGGTCATTCAGTGCAGTGTAGTAACGGCGCAAAATCTCTCGACCAGAGGCATCCCGACACACGGCATCATCTACAATACAATTGCCAACCATATTCACGCCCATATCCGTGGGGGACTTATAGGGACACTCCCCCAGAATACTCTCAAAGAGGGCGCGCAGGACTGGGAATACCTCTACATCGCGGTTATAGTTGACCGTTGTTTCCCCGTATGCTTCCAGATGGAACGGGTCAATCATATTCACATCGCTCAAATCCGCCGTGGCCGCTTCATAGGCAAGGTTGACAGGGTGCTTGAGTGGCAGATTCCAGATGGGGAAAGTTTCAAACTTGGCATACCCTGCTTTCACACCCCGACGGTTCTCATGGTACAGCTGGCTCAAACAGGTCGCCATCTTGCCACTACCAGGGCCAGGTGCTGTAACCACCACCAACGGGTGCGTGGTTTCAATATAGTCGTTGCGTCCATATCCGTCATCGCTCACGATGCGGTCAATATTGTGCGGATAGCCAGGAATGGGATAGTGGCAGTAGGTTTTCACGCCCAGCGCAGTCAACCGCTTGATGAACGCATCCACCGAGGGCTGATTATTGTACTGTGTGACCACCACACTGCCCACATACAGTCCCATGCCACGGAAAATATCAATCAGTCGCAGAACATCTTCCTCGTAGGGGATACCCAAATCACCGCGCACCTTATTCTTTTCGATATCCGCCGCGCAAATCGTAATAAGAATTTCGACATCCTCCGCCAGATGTTGCAACATACGGATTTTACTATCTGGCTCAAATCCGGGCAACACGCGGGACGCATGGTAGTCGTCAAACAGCTTACCACCAAACTCCAGATAAAGTTTGCCACCGAACTGGTTAATACGCTCTCGAATCCGCGCCGACTGTGTTTCGATATATTTTTGATTGTCAAAACCGTTCCTACCCATACTTATTCTCCCATTCCTCTATGTTCTGCGCCAGTGGCGCGCCACGGGTCATGCAATTTTGTATTTGGACACAGGCATAAAATCTCGCGCTGTATCGCCTTGAGGTCATCGAAAGTTTCAGGTAACTTTCGAGAATCGCGCAACAGTGCCGCTGGATGGTACAGTGCCAACATACGAACACCGTCCACATCGAACCACTGTCCATGCTCCTTTGTAATTTTGAATTTCTCATCAATCAGTTGCATAGCGGCAATGCGCCCCAGACAGATGATAATTTTTGGTGACAGCAACGCAATCTGTCGGCGCAGATAGCCAATGCACGCCTCCTGCTCCACATGGAGTGGGTCGCGGTTATTCGGCGGACGGCACTTGACAATATTGGCGATATAAACATTCGTGCGGTCCAGTCCAATCAGCGAGAGCATATCATCCAACAGTCGTCCTGCGCGTCCAACAAAGGGAACCCCCTGCGTATCCTCATCCGCACCAGGACCTTCCCCGACCAGCAGTATCTCCGCCGTACGCGACCCTACGCCGAAGACGACATTCTTTCTCGTTTGACACAGGGCACATTCGTGACACTGCAAACACTCCTGTTCTAACATTTCCCAATTTTCTGCCATTGATTCCCCTCCTGCTGTCATCTTCCCCTACACAAAGGGGTATTCCTCAACAGTGCGCCTTCAACCAGTTCAGCACATCGAGAAAAATATACTGCCTCCCTGTTTCATTGAGTATCTCATGGCGCAGGCCGTGGTAGAGTTTGCACGACACATCGTGCATCCCTACTTTTTGAAAACAGCGGTATGCCGTTTCCACACCTTTTCCCATATTCCCCACGGGGTCTTGGTCCCCAGCGATAAAGAACACAGGCAAATTTTTATCCATCTTCTCCATATTGGTGCGGTCTATGATGATGCCAATACCGTCCATCATATCACGAAACAACCCCAGTGTGGTTCTTCCCCCGCACAGAGGGTCGTTGCAATACGCATCCACATTTTCCTCGTTGGCTGACAGCCAATCGAAAGGTGTGCGATTGGGTGCGAAGCGTTTATTATACATCCCAAAAGCGAGTTGGTCAATCCGTTCGCTGTATGCCGTACGACCCAGTCGTTTACTTTCTCTGTCAGCCACCAGTTTCCCTGCGGCCACGATGAGGGGATTCATATGTCCTGTTCCACACAACACACAGCCGTCTAGCACCCCAGGGTATTGAATCAGATGGGTACGCGCCAAGAACGACCCCATAGAGTGCCCAAACAGGAAATATGGCTTTTCTGGAAACACCTGTTTCGTAATTTTGCGGATGGTTTCCATATCTTCTACTGCATGGTTCCAACCATTTTCATCGCCCAGATAGACCATCGGCCGTCCCTCTATACAGGAGTGTCCATGGCCGAGATGGTCATTGGCGACCACAACAAATCCATTCCGACACAGATAGTCCGCAAACGGCGCATACCGCGCACCGTATTCCGATACGCCGTGTGCAATTTGGACGACACCCCGTATCTCCCGACACAGTGGTGTCCATTGATTCACATGAATTAGCGTTTTCTTATCAGCAGAGGTCACATAATACGCAGAACGAACCGACATAATCCCCCTCCTGTTCCTATCTTTTTCAAAACCATGCCTACTGGGAAATATTTTATCACAGTTCCCAGAAAATGAACAGGGATATTTTCCCCTGAAACAAGAAAATCTTCTTGCAGTTATCGGGATTCAGTACTATAATAGGGGCGATACCAATGAGAATCATGCGCTGCAAAAGGAGATGGATGTACCATGAGTTTCTTTGATGATTTGACTAAAAAAGCAAAAATCGTTGCCAATGCCGCTACGGAGAAAGCCAGAGAAGCCGCCGACTCTGCGAAGATTTCTGCCGATATTATCAAGGAGCGACGCGAACTTGATAAAAATTACCGCGCCATCGGCCAGTGGTTTGTGTGCGAACACGCAGACAATGTTCCTGAAGCCATCGCAGATTTGGTCTGTGCGGTACAGGCATCCCGCGCACGAATCGAGGAATTGCAGACCATGCGCGAGCGTCTGGAAAGTGCGACCGAGAAAGTTTCTGGCACCGCCTGTTCCCTGTGTGGCCAGATTTCCGACTCCAAGTTTTGTCCGCACTGTGGCGCACCGATGAGCCACTAATTAACCAAATAACTGGGGGGTGTCGCACAACGCGACACCCCATATTTTATATTATTCTGCCATAGGAGGATTCCCTCATGTTGGATAAAAGCGAGGTCGGCAAGCGCGGTTATTTGACCGAAGATTACCGTCTATTTCACCTACGGGACAACCGTGAGGTCAAACTGGACTACCACTACCATGAATTTGACAAGATTGTACTCCAATTGAGTGGGCGCGTCAGCTACAACATCGAGGGCAAGAGCTACCTGTTACAGCCGATGGATATTCTCTTGGTTAGCCGCAATCTCATCCACCTCCCACTCATCGACACTAGCGAGATATATGAGCGTATGGTGCTGTGGATTAGTCGCGATTTTTTGGCACGATTCAGCCACGACGGTCACGACCTCGCCTCGTGCTTCGACCGTACCGCGACGCGACAGTTTCACCTCTACCGCCCACGCGGTGAGGAGCGCAGTCGCTACCGCGCACTGTTCGATGCCATCAAATCCGCCAACAGCGACGAGTTTGCCGCCGACATTCTATCGGACACCTGCGTGTTACAGCTGATGGTTGCCCTCAACCGCGACCTACTGCGCGTCAATACCCCTGTGGAAACCTCTGCGTATCGCTTTGACCCTAAAATGGAGGAGATTACCCACTACATTCGGGAGCATCTCGGTGAGGAACTCTCCATTGAGCATCTGTCTAGCGTGTTTTATCTCAGTCGTTACCACCTCATGCACCGCTTCAAAGAGGTCTACGGCTGTACGGTACAGCAGTATATCCGTCAAAAGCGACTGCAAGAGGCCGCCGAGCAAATTCGCCGTGGTATCCCGATTCTGAAAGCCGCCGAGGACGCAGGATTCCGCGATTACTCCGTATTCCTACGCGCCTTCCGCACTGCCTACGGCAAAAGCCCACGCGAATGGAAATAAGCCAGTCTTACGCTTTTCCCTCAATCACGAGTTCCAACTGGTCACACAGACGCTGTGCTTGTACACAGTCGCCCTCCTCCAGACAGCGTTCAATCCTCGTTTCCAAGTCCCGACGCTGTTGTTCCAGTTCCAGTGTTTCCAGACTGAAATGGTGCTTATAAATCATCTTGCGGAACGCACGCTTACTCATACGGCGGACCGCACCCTCCTCCACATAGAGGATGGTATCCGCACAGCGCACCACGGTATAGAAGTCGTGGGAAATCACCAGTACTGCGCCCTGATAGTCCACGATAGCATCCTCCAGTGCAATCTGGGCAAAGGTATCCAGATGACTGGACGGCTCGTCCAACAGCAGAAGATTTGCCCCACT
>JAZRID010000384.1:0-2988 GCA_045645125.1 Oscillospiraceae bacterium
CCAATGCTCCTTGAACGGAGCTACGGCATCTGTGGACATACGGAGTATTTCGTAGTTGTCACCGATATCCTTGATAATGTCGCGGTATATCTCCTCTTTAGGGATGTGTAGCACCGCTGAGAGCTTCCCTAACATCGCCCAGGCATAGGCATTAGCATCCAGACTGCGCCTCTTACGAAACCGCTTGAGAACCGCCGTATACACGCCCTGAAAGCCATACACGAACGCTCTGGCAGGGGCTGGGTCTTTGACTTTCAGACACAGCCACACACCGCCATCGGTCACAATCCTCGCACCGTCAAAGGTCAGCTCCGTCATGCGGAAACACTCCTTCCTGTAAACATTCACCCAGATAGCGTAACCGTGGCAGATACCCTTCGATGAAGCCTGGGTCGAACACCACTGGATGATGCTCGACCCTCTCTGGGTCTATGGGGTTGAAGAAATTACGGTAATCGTGTTCTGTCAATCCATAACTGACGATTTCCGCCACAGGTACAGCTTGTTCCTCTGTCATCTTGGCAAATATCTGTACCTGTATCTGTTGCCAGTATGCCTTTGTTACCCGAAAGGGTTTGTCCGCCCTGTGGGTCTTAATCTCGTGGATTTTACCCACTGCGTCACCATCCAGATTCACACGCAAAAGCAATGCAGGAATGGTGATTTGATGGTCTTGCCGTTCTGCACCAATATGTTCCAGAATGGCGTGTTCGTAATAGGTCCCAGCGTTCATCGCACGAGAAGCATAGTGACTACTATCGATTCCCAGTTTTTGAAGCCACCATCTCTGAAATGTCTTGGTTGCCCAGTTGCCCATGATGTAGGCCGTATCGGATGCACCGAACCATCCGCTTCTATCCTGCTCTGTAATCATGGGACCATCTCCCGAATCGTTCGCTCCAGACGGTCCAGTTCCTTGTAGACCGACCCTTTGCTCTTGAGCGTTTCTTCATCCATACCCAAGCGGTCAGCGATAACACGGAACGGGATACCTTGGTTAATCTTGTCGGTGATAAGTTGCAACAGACGCTCCCGACACTTGAGCAAGCTGTGTTTGCTCAAATCGTCTCCATCATCAACAGGCAGGTCGTCATCCTTGAGCCACAGGTTGAAGCCGAGGCCAGTCCGTTCTGCCACGCCCTTGACGAACGCACGGCGCACGGCATTATGTACACGCAACTGGTTGAGGCTGTTGTCTTTCACGGGGTTGTTGCCGTTCATCACGGGGTAGGCAATCTCCCACTCCAGATGGTCCACCTTGATATGCACAAGCACCTCGTAGCAACGGTTTGTCTTGCCGTCCTTGTCCACAAAGACAGTATCACTTTTCCGCAGTGTGGAGCCGTCTGCACCAGGCACAGGCCAGAACATAACTTCCTCTGCACCGTTTTCATGCAACAGCATCTTGCAACCCGCCCACGGTAAATATTCAATCTTATCACGCTGTTGGACATACTTGCTGACATCTACCGACAACATCTCCTTGAAAGGTTTTTCAAACATACTGCACTTCCCCCTTACGCACACACGCAATGCCAAACAGCTTCGCTGTTTCCTCCTCCATCAGCTCCTGCTGCAGGTGCAGGAACAGACAGCTCATATAGATGCTCCTACCGTTTTCCACGGTCTTGGCAATGGCTCCCACGCCACTGGCGTGAATCATTTCATCGCCACTGATATAGTAATCATCGTTGCTGTAGATGGGATGACCGCACGCCGCGCAGTACCCAATCACAACAGGGTCATTTGTTTTTTCCATTGACAATCGTCCTTTCTGCTCGTATAATGAGCATGAAATCATTTTTGCTATGTGGTTTCATGCTTGCCACTCTCCATCCTGCTCGACGGAGAGTGGTATTTTTTTATGCCCATGTAGCACCCTCGCCCATGATGGACGCGGCGTAGGCTGTGCCAGTGATATGCTGTTCTGCTGGATGTACCCAACCAGCGAGGAACAAGTGCATACACAGCACCCATCCGATAAGCAACGCCACAACCACGAGCACGGTCTTGACCATGTTGCAAACACGCTTTCTCTGATTGCGTGTCTGTCTGTTGTAATTCGTCGACTTCATTTGATACCTCCAATCGCAATCGCTACTGCTTCTACCAGTTCCTCTACAGGAATCCCCAGTCTACGGAACTTTTGCAATTCCTCCACTGTCAGCTTCCACGGCTCACGCATCCGCCTACGGTATAAGTCATAGCGGATATTGACGCTCTCACAGGCATCCTTGGATGTGCCTGCGCTCTCCACCTTGACATACCGTTCAATGAGCTTTGCCAAGCGATTCTCTGGTGCTTCTCGCCTTTTTTTCATGTTGGTTCGCCTCCTTTCCAACGGTCAGCTTGTACTTTCCGTAAATTTTGTTATAATGATGATGTTAGGGGGTGTCTGATGAAAAAACATTTATTGATACTCTGTGCGCTGTTTCTGGCCCTCTCCGTCACTGCTTCCGCACATTCTGGTAGAACCGATTGGAGAGGGGGCCATTATGTCAGAGGAACAGGCGAATACCACTACCACCACGGATACCCAGCACATCAGCACACGAACGGTATATGCCCTTACAATTACCACGATAAAACTGGGGAAAACAGCGGAGGGTCGTCTGAGAACTCTGACTCCGAACCGTCCACGCCCATAGAAAGTGACAGACCATCATTCGCCCCAAGCCCAGAGAAGCCTGCTGAGAAAACATCTATTAGTATTGTTGTAACGATTTTTATCGCGGCGTATTGCCTCATGGTGTATGGTCCACTGATATTTGGGCTGTGTTATGGTGTCTTATATGGGATAGTGGAACTTATTAAGAAGGTCTTTTTCGGCCGCAAGTTGCGCGAAGCTGAGGAAAAGCGTCTTGCTGCGATACGCCAACAAGCCGAAGAAGAAAGACGACTTCTAGCGGAACGCTTGCAAACCGAACACGATGAACTCGTCGCCAAGTATTCCAATAAGACACGAACACAAATCGCCATCGAATGTGG
>JAZRID010000385.1:0-2919 GCA_045645125.1 Oscillospiraceae bacterium
TGAAAACGACTTTAAAACAATTTTGGATGAAGACCGCATGGTGATGGATTTTATACTTGAATATAGGGCGAGAAAGCAAAATAACACCCCTGTATCAATTGCTGAAAATACAAGGTAATACACCTGAATAAATATGATATATTAAGATAAAATCACATAACAAGGTTTTCAAAGCGGATGTCTAGGTCAAGCCTTGCCACCGTTTAAGCAGTTGTTATGTGGACGCCCGCACAGGGGCGCATTTGGAGGAAAAAAAATGAAGAAAAAAATATTTGGTTGCTTTTTTGCTTTGTCAATGTTTAATACTTTTATATTTGCGCAGCTTTGGCCTAAAGGCGCTTTAAAACAGTCAGACTGGAATATTTCCCTTAAGAATATGAAAGTTGGTGATGTTCTGGAAAAAGAATACATTTCCTGCTTTGGCGGAAAATATGATACCGTTCTTGCATCTTCATGGCTTGCAGCAGAAGGGAATCCGCCTAAAAAATTACAACCCAATGAAAAAGATGAAAATGGCGATTCCTGGGATGAATACGAAATTGATTGGGCAAATCAATATCGCTATGACACATGGACAGAAATGTATGGACCAGGAAAATGTTTTGACGGGAAAACAGATACTGCCTGGTGTGAAGGCGTTGAAGGTGACGGAATTGGAGAAACCGTTATTGCATGGGTTGATGTAAAAAGGCCAGTACGAATATGGGCAGGCTTTGGTAAAAGCCAGAAAACATGGGAAACAAATAACCGTCCAAAAGATATCAAAGTATTTATAATTCAGGGTGAAATAGTCGGGCAATCTGTAAACGGTCCAAATTATAAAATGAAGGTCATCAGTGAGAAAAAGCTCACATTAAAAGACTTTAATGGTTGGCAGCCTCTCGACTTGGGCGAATATAATGAAATTGATTCAGGATCCTACAAAAAACTTGATTCTTATGAACTGCAGGAATCAAATACATTTATTGCAGTTCAAATTCTTTCTGTTTATCCGGGAACAAAATACAAAGATACACTAATATCAGAAATTTCAAATTAAAATTTGCAGGACAAATAAGAGGTACGAGATTTATAATAAAAATCACATAACAAAGATTCGTAGCCGACAGTGGGTCAAGCCGGTTTGCGGTTTAAGCAATTGTTATGGCGATAGGCACACAGGCCTGCTTTCGGGCGCGGGTCATAGATTTGACCGCCTTTTTTGTGGTATGATGGGGGAAAAGGAGTGAACTATGAAAAAGATATTTCTGATTTTTGTGGCGATGGTCATGCTGTCGTCGTGCGAGAAAAAGAACGCGCCACAAAGCGCACAGGGCGGCACGGCGGAGCAAATTCCCGCGGAGGAGACGGTCGCGCAAGAGCCTGTCTACGAGTTCGTGAACACGCTCGACGGCTTGAATGTGCGCGACAGGGCGGGCGGAAACCGTGTCGCGGTTTTGGAGTGCAACGAGCGCGTGGAAATCCTTGAAATAGACGAGTTTGCGGTAATCGACGGCTGGCGCGGCAACTGGTGCAAAATCCGCACGGAAAACGGCACGGAAGGCTATGTGTTCGACGCGTACCTTTCGGACACTTTGGAAAATGCCGCCTGCTTCCGTTGCACGGAAATTCTTATGGAAGAAGAGGCGTGGTTCAAGTCGTGGGAAGAAAAACTGAGCGGTCATATTACCATAGACACTAATCCCTATCATATTTGGCGCGACGACTATGGAGAGGAGCTCATGAATTTCCGTGAATACAGCGGTGTTGACCTCCACCTCCTACAAACCTACGACAAGGAGAAGGGCACTTACGGCTGGTTTCTGCTCCGCGCTCTCTGCTACGCTGACGGCGAGGACTACCCCGACTTCCTGCCGTTCAAGATTGGCGACAACATAGAAAAAGTGCGTGAGATTTTCGGCAAGGAGAATCTGTTTGACTCTGACCCCGCCGTACATTCGTGGGAGAACGGGGATGTCTTTATGGAAGTCGTAAATTCCGATGACGGCACGGTCAGCACAGTCACGCTTGGAAAAATAGGCTGCTGGTAGCGGCAAAAAGGAGCGAACAATGAAAAAACTATTTCTGATTCTGTCTATGGCGGTCGCTCTGTCGTCAGTTGCGTTTGCGAAACCCTACGGCGAGAAGAGCCGAGCCGACAGCGTGGGCGATATCGTGTTTGCGGACGGTACGGCGACGGCGTGGCGCGAGGGACTTACGCTCACGGACGCTCAGAAAAAGGCGGCGGTGGCGGTCATCTTCTACGCGGGAACGGAATGCTCCAATGGCGGCGAGCGGCGCGTCCTCGGCGTGGGATTGGCGCAGAACCAGAGCGGGCTTGCATGGTGCGAGAGCGGTGCGAACGCATACGAAGTGAACATCACCACGATTCAGTGCAAGGCAAGCGGAAGCGCGGGCGCGTTCACATTCACGGGCGACTTGGACGGAAGCGACAACCTTTCGCAAATCGGCGCGTGCCTTGCAACGCACGGCTGGGTGGACGACACGGCGGACGCAGAAAAGTACCCCGCGTTCCACTATGCCAAGAACTACGCGGGGCAAGCGAACAGCCGCGTGGCGGGCACTCCCTTTGCCGAAGGCTGGTATCTCCCAACGGTTGCCGAACTGTTCCAAATTTGGAAGAACCGCGAGGGCGTGGACGCGGCAAGCGCATTGTGCGGGGGAGATGTGTTCGGTGACGGAGTTTATTGGTCGTCGTCCCAGTACGCTCCCTATGTCGAAGACGCATATGGGCTCGATTTCGGCTATGGGGTCTGGTACTCCGCCTACAAGGGGCTCACCCCCGAGTACGACGACTACCTCGCGGTGTGTGCGGTGCGGGATTTTTGAACTGCACCCAAAAAATTGGACACAATTGGAGGTGTAGTATGAATAAAAAATATTCAGTTGAGTTTAAGCTAAAAGTTGTCCGAGACTACG
>JAZRID010000386.1:0-2278 GCA_045645125.1 Oscillospiraceae bacterium
TGATGAGCGCGGCGGTCTGATGGCAGGTATCTGCAACGGCTTCCAGGCCCTCATCAAGCTCGGTCTTGTTCCCTATGGTAAGATCATCGACACCGATGAAAACTGCCCCACTCTGACTTACAACACCATCGGCCGCCACCAGAGCAGCATCGTGCGCACCCGCGTGTGCAGCAACAAGTCTCCCTGGCTGGCTGAGACTGAGGTCGGCAACATCTACTCCGTGCCTATCTCCCACGGCGAGGGTCGCTTCATCGCACCTGAGGCATTGATTGCCCAGCTCGCAGAGAATGGCCAGATTGCTACGCAGTATGTCGACTACAACGGCGAGCCTACGATGGATACTGCCTTCAACCCCAACGGCTCCCTGTACGCTATCGAGGGTATCACCTCCCCCGATGGTCGAGTCTTTGGTAAGATGGGTCACAGCGAGCGTATCGGCGCAAACCTGTATCGCAACACCCCCGGCAACTTCGATATCGGTATGTTCCGCAGTGCTGTGAAGTTCTTCCAGTAAATAAGAAGATAATAAAAGCGAGAGTGTTACGCATGGTAGCACTCTCGTTTCTCTCTATCACAACGCTATTTCGTTTTCCTATTTCTGGTGTAAAATTTTCTGCACCAACGCTTCGATAAGCTGTACACATTTGTCCCGATGCGATTCTTCTCCCAACCATTTCACCATCAGGCAGACATCGGGATATTGGAATAAATCTACAATCCCTTTGTAGTACGGAAAGGCATAGCGTTCCGCCTCATTCATCGTGTAGTGCTGAAAAATCACGGAAAGAAGTTCTTCCTGTTCCCTATCCATCTTTTCCAGTATCTCCGACACCGATAGACGCTCAAATTCTTCTTCCCACGGAAACCAGTTGGTTTCATTCAAAAATACATTGATGTTTACATCCGTCCCACTGCAATTAAAATCAATCAGACCAACAAAGTGATTCTGGTCGTGCAGTAGATTGGAGGTATTCAAATCCCCTTGGAATACACAGCGCGGTAGTGCATCGAAAACTGTCATAATCCTCTCGCGCAGTCTGTCATTCAGTTGTTCCACTTGTTGTCCCAACTGTGCATAGCCGTGTTCATGGAGTGCCTTCACCAGTACATTGGCATTTTCCTGCTTTTCATCAACATCGGTATCCAACGGTGCGAGGTCTATGATACTCCACATACAGCGAGTATCTGATAGGTCTGTGTTGGAATATTTTGAAGCCAAAATACCCAAATGTTCTACAATTTCTCGTCTGTCCATATTCTCTGCGTCACACAGCGGATATTTTGCAAACTCCTCGATAAAACAGGTGTAGTCCCTGTCCTCCTTTTGCCAGTTGCACGACAATGCGCCCGTTTCAGTCGGAAGTAACGCAGGACAATACACACCAATCGCACGATAGCGGTCGAGTAGGCGATTGATTTCTTGCAGTCTACTCTCCCACATGGCACAACGAGAACAGATTTTCAAAACATAGCGGTCATCCAATATGTAGTGAAAGCGTTCATCCTCTGCACCGTGCGAAGTATCGTACCATTTGGTGACTTTCTGAAAGGACAAGCCAAACCAGTGTAACATCTCAGCAAGTTCTCTGGTATCCAGTTTCATAGCTGGTCAAGCACCTCCCTATCATAGCGATAGAAGTCACTGGTTGCAAAAACTTCTCCCTCCTCCCGTTGGAACACCTCCAAAATTCCCTTGGCAATCCGCGCATACTTGTCGGCCTCGGTATCCTCGCCCTTTTCGCGCAGTCGGTCACGCATGATGAGCAACATATCCACGGTTTCATCCAAGGATAACCCCATCTGTTTCCGTGCCGCATCCAATGCTTTATCCCCCTCCAACAG
Source organism: Oscillospiraceae bacterium (assembly GCA_045645125.1). Lineage (GTDB taxonomy): Bacteria > Bacillota > Clostridia > Oscillospirales > Oscillospiraceae > Pelethomonas. The sequence goes on from JAZRID010000386.1 coordinate 1,843, forward strand.
AAACGCCATCTGTTGCAACTTGGTGAAATAAATCTCTGGAATTTGTTCCAGTGTCGGCTCTACCAAGGCCTGCTGTCCTGTCTGATGGTAGGTGTCCGCCAAAATACGCAACGCATCGTACTTCACCTCATCATCATGCGTCCCCTCAATGAGCGTTTTGCAGATGGTGATAATCTCCTCACTGCGCTCCGCTGGGTCCAACACACAGAGAATATTGTTGAGAATGATATCGTTGCCAGGATACTGCTTCAGCCCCTCGCGGAGAATTTCCTCCGATTTGGCGGGATTACTGAATCGGAACGCATACGCGGCATTGCAAATTTCAAATACTCTGCGCTCCATCTCCAACCGGTTGTAGTCAAACAAATCATCCGTTGAAATATCAAAGAACGATGCGATGGCAGGAATGAGCGTAATATCTGGCATAGCCGTTTCA
>JAZRID010000387.1:0-1367 GCA_045645125.1 Oscillospiraceae bacterium
AGGTGATCCGCTTCGCTACCGTGCAAGTAGCTAACTAAATTCGTTAAAAATTATTTTCTATATATCAGGAGGACTAAAATTATGTCTAAGGTTATCGGTATCGATTTGGGTACTACCAACTCTTGTGTTGCTGTTATGGAAGGTGGCGAGGCTGTCGTCATCGCCAACGCAGAAGGCAACCGCACCACCCCCTCTGTGGTGGCATTCTCTAAGACGGGCGAGCGTATGGTCGGTCAGGTCGCAAAGCGTCAGGCCATCACCAACCCCGACCGCACCATTGCATCCATCAAGCGTGAGATGGGTAGCGACTACCATGTTTCCATCGACGGCAAGGGCTATACCCCCCAGGAAATCAGCGCAATGGTGTTGCAGAAGCTGAAGGCAGATGCTGAGGCCTATCTGGGGCACACCGTTACCGAGGCTGTTATCACCGTTCCTGCATACTTTACCGACTCGCAGCGTCAGGCCACCAAGGATGCTGGTAAGATTGCTGGTCTGGAAGTCAAGCGTATTATCAACGAGCCCACCGCCGCCGCGCTGGCTTATGGTCTGGATAAGGAGACCGACCAGAAGATTATGGTCTACGACCTCGGTGGTGGTACCTTCGATGTGTCCGTTCTGGAGATTGGTGACGGCGTTATCGAAGTTCTGGCTACCGCTGGTAACAACCGTCTGGGCGGTGACGACTTCGACGAGTGCGTGATGAAGTATCTGGTTGCCGAGTTCAAGAAGGCAGAGGGCATCGACCTGTCTGGCGATAAGGTCGCCATGCAGCGTCTGAAGGAGGCTGCTGAGAAGGCAAAGATTGAGCTGTCTGGTGTGATGAGCTCCAATATCAACCTGCCCTATATTACCGCTGACGCTACTGGCCCCAAGCATCTGGATGTCACCCTCAGCCGTGCCAAGTTCAACGAGCTGACTGCACATCTGGTCGAGGCTACGATGGGTCCTGTCCGCCAGGCAATGAGCGATGCCGGTCTGTCTGGTAGCGAGATTAACAAGGTCCTGCTGGTCGGTGGTTCCAGCCGTATTCCTGCCGTGCAGGAGGCTGTGAAGTCCATCACTGGCAAGGAGGGCTTCAAGGGCATCAACCCCGACGAGTGTGTTGCTATGGGTGCCGCTATTCAGGCTGGTGTTTTGACTGGTGATGTCAAGGGTCTGTTGCTGTTGGATGTTACCCCACTGTCCTTGGGTATCGAAACGATGGGCGGTGTCTGCACCCGTCTGATTGAGCGCAACACCACCATCCCTGCCAAGAAGAGCCAGATTTTCTCCACTGCCGCCGACAACCAGACCAGTGTTGAGGTCAATGTTTTGCAGGGTGAGCGCGAGATAAGTCGGATCGTAGCCATGTCGTTCTGTGAGCC
>JAZRID010000388.1:0-2018 GCA_045645125.1 Oscillospiraceae bacterium
CACTGTTGGTCACGCGCCCCTGCGGACTTTTCAGTACATAAAATCCCTCAATCTGGTCGCCAACTGCCAAATCACAAATCAGTTTATCATATTCCATAAGGATTCCCCTCTGTTTCATGGTTTTGTGCTATGAGTATACCACATTCTTTCCCTACTTCCAAGCAAAAAAGCAGAAAGATGGTGAGATTTCAGTAGAAACCTCCCTGCCGATGTGGTATACTATCAAAATTCGATACTAGGGATATTGTGATTGAGAGGAGGCGTTTGCTATGTCCCGCTTTACCTTTTGCAAATTAGACAAGACCAATGCTACCAAGATTCTCCCTGCGATGTTCCGCATCCTGTATACGAACATGACTAAGATTGCCCCGACAGGATACACCTACGAGGAAGATGAAGCGGTATGGTTGTCGTATGCGTCGGAACAAATGACAAAAGAGTTTCCAGAGTACTTGTTGATGTATGTGGGAGATACCCTCATCGGCTATTTTCAGTACAGCATTGACGGCGATACCCTGTTGGCGGATGAAGTGGAGATTGTCCCAGAATATCAAAGAACAATGGCGTTTTATCGTCTATGCGTCCATCTATACCAGACTTTACCCGACCATATTCAGTGGATTGCCTCGTATGTGAATAAGGAAAACACAAACTCGTTGAAAATCAATCAAAAACTTGGCTTGCAAATCGTAGGTGAAAACAAAAGCGGAACCAGTTGGTATCTCCGCGGTGATACCAGCAAGGTACAGGCGTTTCTGCGAATCGGACGCACGGAGCAATGACAGGAGAGTGTACTATGTTTATCAATAGCGAACAGCTGAAAAATAGAATACAGCTGGTTGCGAACGAAATCGCTTTGAAAAGTGACGGCAAGATTACCTTTCGGGAATATATTTCCCTCCCCCACTATGGCTATAGTATTCTCCGCTTCCAACTGAACGACGATAACTATACCACTGCTGATTTAGACCGCTACGAAGCTATGATGTATGATTGTGCCAAGGACGAATTTCTCGTCAACTTCATGGGCAGGGTCTATCAGAATGTTGGTGTCAACTATCGCCAGATGGATAAACTCCTCTCTGGTTGTCTGGATTGGTATGGCAACGAGGAACGGCATACCGCCGAATATGCGCCAAAGTTGCAGGACGATGCCAGAGAACTGCTGGCACTGTGTGGACTTCCCACTGACTTGCCTGTGTGGGAGGTGCAAATGGATGACGCTATTCAGCTTTTGGTTCTTGGTGACAAAAATGAGGAACTGGGACGGTTTTGTAACAATGGTCTGACCATCGATGTGTACCGTGTCGCCACAGCCCCCTGCGAGGGACTGATGACAGCCGTTTTCTATGCCAAGAGAAATCGTATCTCGTTGGCAAGTGCATTGTTACAGGTACAAGCGTCTTTCGCATGAAGAAACCCATCGTCTTTTGGGGAAGAATAGCGAAAGTGCCTACTACCAAAAAATTTTCAAAGAATTTTTTGCAGGAAAAAAGGATTTTTGGTTGCCGTATCGTATAAACAATTACAGGCAAAAATGAAAGGAGGCAACAATGTGGCATTTCCACGCGATTTCTTAGAAGAACTGATTAGCCGTAGTGATATTGTCGATGTTGTGTCTTCCTATGTAGCCTTGACACGAAAGGGCAGTAATTACTTCGGTCTTTGTCCGTTTCACAACGAAAAGACCGGGTCTTTTTCTGTGTCGCCAGACAAACAGATTTACCACTGCTTCGGCTGTAAACACGGCGGTGGTGTCATCAGTTTTATCATGGAAATTGAAAATCTCTCGTTCCCAGATGCGGTGCTATTCCTCGCCAAACGCGCCAACATGGAAGTTCCTGCGGATGACACCGACCAAGAAGCTTCCCGACGGCGACAGCGTCTGCTCGCCCTCAACAAAGAGGCGGCGCGCTGGTACCACAGTAACCTCTCCACCCCAGCGGGCGCGGCGATGGCACAGTATCTGGAACAGCGTCGTATCTCGCACAAAACGGCGGTCAACTTCGGGCTGGGTG
>JAZRID010000389.1:0-7493 GCA_045645125.1 Oscillospiraceae bacterium
CACCACCAACTGCCTCGCCCCCATCGCTAAGGTTCTGAACGACAACTGGGGCATCACCGAGGGTCTGATGACCACCGTGCACTCCGTCACTGCTACCCAGAAGACCGTTGACGGTCCTTCCGTCAAGGATTGGCGCGGTGGCCGTGCCGCTACTGGCAACATCATCCCCTCCTCCACTGGTGCAGCTAAGGCTGTCGGCAAGGTTATCCCCGAGCTGAATGGCAAGCTCACTGGTATGTCCATGCGTGTTCCCACCTTGGATGTGTCCGTGGTTGACCTGACTGTGAATCTGGCAAAGCCCGCTAAGTACGAGGAGATTTGCGCCGCTATGAAGGCCGCCTCCGAGGGCGAGCTGAAGGGCGTTCTGGGCTACACCGACGAGGCCGTTGTCTCCAGCGATTTCCTCGGTGATTCCCGTACCTCTATCTTTGACGCAGGTGCTGGTATCGCACTGACCGACACCTTCGTGAAGGTCGTTTCTTGGTACGACAACGAAATCGGCTACTCCCACAAGGTTCTGGAGCTGATCAAGCATATGCACAGCGTCGACCACAAGTAAGAACTATCTTAAAAAGCCTGCCGCGACCGCGGCAGGCTTCTTGCTTTATACTGTTTTCTTCTGTCTGTAATGATACATTGCCAACAGGGTACTGGTTAGCGTCACCAGCGTGGAGAACACGGAGGTCGAGCCGACCAGCGCGTAGTAGGCCATGAAGGTGATGGAGTTGAACACCAGCAGAACGCGCGTTTTCTGCACATCGCGCTGGAAAGTGGCGAGCATATGGAACACCGCGCCGACAATGGGAATAACATCAATAAAGCCGTGCAGATCCAGCGCGCCGCAGATGACATACAGCGCGAGGAAAATCACATTCTCCGCCTTCGTCACCGCCGTGTCGCGTTTTAAGTGCCACAGCGCAACAAGCGTCTGCACCACCGCCACCACATAGATGAAAATGACCGAGCCGACCTCGCCAATTAACACAAGATTGAGGGCGCAGAATACATTGACTAGCGCGGTTAAGGCGAGCATCTGCCACTTTTGTTTCATAAATGGCAGAATCAAACAGCAGAGTGTCCCCAACAGCCCCAATGCTTGACCGATGTAATAGTTCATAAATTTTCTCCTTATCAAATATCCAATCACTGCCTCCCCTTATGGTAAGGGGAGCCTTTTGATTATAGGGCAATAGGGGCGTAATGTCCACTGTTATGTTGGAAAATCTGCCGATTCTCTCTTGACGACTGCGCCCTTTTGGGTCACAATAGAGATGATTGGAACTCGTTTTCCACACTATGAAAGGTAAAGGTGTATAACTATGGATTACGCAAAGGAATCTCTCCGTCTGCATGGGGAGTGGAAGGGCAAAATCGAGGTAATTTCTACCGTCAGCGTGGCAAATAAGGAAGATTTGAGCCTTGCTTATACCCCTGGTGTCGCACAGCCCTGTCTGGAAATTCAAAAAGATGTCAACAAGAGCTATGATTTGACCCGTCGCCACAATCTCTGCGCCGTCATTACCGATGGCAGTGCCGTTCTCGGCTTGGGCGACATCGGCCCCGAGGCTGGTATGCCTGTGATGGAGGGAAAATGCGTCCTGTTCAAGGAATTCGGTGGTGTCGATGCGTTTCCCTTGTGCATCAAGACACAAGATGTTGATAACTTTGTGGAAACTGTGTACAACATTTCGGGTAGCTTCGGTGGTATCAACCTTGAGGACATCGCCGCACCCCGTTGTTTCGAGATTGAGCGCAAGCTGAAAGAGAAGTGCGACATCCCCATTTTCCACGACGACCAGCACGGTACCGCCATCGTTACGCTGGCTGGTTTGACCAATGCACTCAAGGTTGTCGGCAAGACCAAGGAGGAAGTCCGCATCGTAACTTCCGGTGCTGGTGCCGCCGCCGTGTCCATCGTCAAGCTGTTGCTGTCCGCAGGATTCAAGCATATTACCATGTGCGACCGCGCTGGTGCTATCTATGCAGGACGCGAGGGTTTGAACTGGATTAAGGCGGAGATGGCCGAAGTGACCAACCTCGAAAAGCGCAGTGGTAGCCTTGCCGATATGCTGGTGGGCGCAGATGTGTTCATCGGTGTCAGCGCACCCAACACGGTCACGACCGAGATGGTCAAGACCATGAACCGCGATGCGATTATTTTCGCCTGTGCCAACCCCACCCCTGAGATTTTCCCCGACGATGCCAAGGCAGGTGGTGCGGCTGTCATTGCTACGGGTCGCAGTGATTTCCCCAACCAGATTAACAATGTCCTCGCATTCCCCGGTATCTTCCGCGGTACTTTCGATGTCCGCGCCAGCGATATCAATGAGGAGATGAAAACCGCGGCGGCTATGGCTATCGCAGGTCTGATTGGTGACGACGAGCTGACCGCCGACTACATCATCCCCAGAGCGTTCGACGAGCGCGTGGGTAGCACCGTAGCTCAGGCAGTCGCAGAGGCCGCACGCAAGAGTGGTGTCGCTAGAATCTAACCCCATATCATACACCAAGGGAGTGCTGTCTAACCAACAACACTCCCTTATCTTCTTTCATTTCACACTTAAAATAACAACAAATCATCAAAAGAGATATGTAATACTTTTTGCAACGCTAACAAATCGTCAAGATAAATATGCCTTGTTCCCGATTCCATCTTGGCAAGAGACCCTCTGGTGGTATCATACCCTATCAACTGCAATTTTGCTGTCATTTGTTCCTGTGTCCACTTTCGTTCCATACGGAGGGCGCGAAGATGTTGCCCAAACTGGCGGTCTGTTTCAAAACCCATATTTTCCGTTAAAGGGAAAGTTTGAACTGTTGCACCAGGGCTTTTAGTCCTGCGGACTGTTCGGAAAGTTCTTGGCTTGCGGTAGCAGATTGCTCGGCGGTAGCGGAGTTGGTCTGCACCACAGCAGAAATTTGGTCGATACCTGTCGTGACCTGTGCCACAGATTCCGCCTGTCGCTGGGAAGCGGCGGCGATATTCATAACCATGTCGGAAACTTCCTGTGCATCTGCGACAACATCGTTCAACTGCTTCGCCGTTTCTGTAGCGATTTTCGCACCGTTCTGCACCGCCAACATCGAAGCCTGAATCAGTGCCGAGGAATTTTGCGAAGCCTCCGCAGACTTTGCCGCCAAGGAGCGCACCTCGTCTGCGACCACGGCAAATCCCTTGCCCGCCGTACCTGCGCGCGCCGCCTCAACCGCGGCATTCAACGCCAGAATATTGGTCTGGAAGGCAATATCCTCAATGGTTTTGATAATCTTTCCAATTTCCTCACTGGTGTTGCTAATCTCATCCATTGCGCCGACCATGTTCTGCATATGTACGGAACACTCGGACATTCTAGCCCCTGCACTGGCTGTCTTGTCGCTTGCTTCATTGGCGTATGTACCAGTCTGCTGCACCTGTTGATTTATCATCTCCAAAGCGGATGCCAACTGCTGTACGGCGGCAGCCTGTTCGGTTGCTCCCTGACTTAGTGTGTGTGCGCCAGCGGCTACTTGCTCTGAACCAGTAGACACACTCTCCGAGGCCGTATGAATACGCTGTAGCGTTCCACTCAAATGGGATGACAAATCACCTTGGGCTTGTAAGAGACCCTTAAACTGCCCCACATAGTACGCAGGGATAGTGCTGGTGGCGGTGAAGTCGCCGTCCGACATACGGGATAGGGTGTGCTCTACATCGCTAATAATAGCATGGAACTTGCTGCCCATCGCATTAAAAGCCGCACCAAGTTGGCTCAATTCGTCATTGGTGTCGATATCCAAGTCGATATCCAAATCGCCACGCCCCAACTGGTCGGATGCCTTTACCAACTTCTCTACAGGCTTGACAATCCGACGGGAGAGGTAGTTGACAAAGAGAACTGTCATCACAACACCGATGCCAAGAATCACACCACTGGCAATCATCGCACTGCTACCGATGGTATGCAGATACTCCGCACGCTCCGAACCGAGGGTTGTCTTGCAGTTCAGCAGAACCTCATGTGTCGCGTGGAGATTGTCGTAGAGTGCGTCGACCTCTGTATTGAGTGCGGCACGCAAAGTTTCCCGATTCATTGTGTTTTCTAACTGTTCTACCCAGCGGTCCTGCGTGGTGAAAAAACCTCTCGCCTCGTCCTCCAACTGCGCTAAAATTGCCACCTCCTCGTCATCACTCACAGAGTGGTGTATCTGCTCCAGATGTACAGCGTATTCATCACGAGCATCCATCAAATTTTTCTTGCGCTGTTGAAAATCCTGCTCTGTTCTTGCACTAATCATATCGCGCAGACAGGTGCGTGTATCCGTCAGTGACAGCATTGCGCGCGCAATCTCGCCCTGTGCAAAACCATATTGCTCCAGGGCTTTCTCATATGCATCGGTGTTGAAGATGCTCTGGGAAGTTTGCAAAAAACTAGCGAGCGAGCAGACCACTGCCACGGTAATAAATAGTGACATCAGTTTATTTCGTAGCTTTCCCTGCTTTTTCATGATAAGATTCCTCCCGTTTCTGTATTTCATTCATCTAAATAATAAAAGTTTACACTATTCATTATGACATAAGTTTCCTGCTATCGTCAAGAGAAATCCCGTTTTTATATGCCCCATACCATACAAAAATCCCCCAGAACTGGTAAAACACCATCTGGGGGATTTCTATATGATTTACTTCTTTTCGATAGCCACGATGACGCGGCGGTTGGGCTCAGTACCCATCGAATAGGTAGTCACACCGTCTACATCCTGCAAAGCGGTGTGGATAACATGACGCTCATAGGCGTTCATAGGTTCGAGGGTGACATTACGACGGTACTTCAGCACCTTGGCGGCCACTTTCTGCGCCAGATGCTCCAAGCTCTGCTCACGCTTCAGACGATAATTCTCCGCATCAATATGGACACGCACGCGCTTATCGTTGCCACGGTTGACAGAGTAGTTGGTCAACTGCTGAATGGCATCCAAGGTTTCACCACGGCGACCAATCAACTGACCGAGCTTCTCGCCCTCGAGGATGACCTTATAGCGGCCCTCCTCATCCAGATAAACCTTGATGGCGGCCTCGCTGTTCATGTGGCGCAGCAGACCATCGAGGAATGTTGTAATCTCCTTGGCTTTCTCATCGTTGCACTGCTCGCCCTGTGCAACACTTACGGTTGCACTGCCTTCCTCAGGGGCTTCTACAGGCTCTACAGCGACCTTCTTCGGCTCCTCGTGTTTTTCCTCACGCTTCTCGGCGCGCTTCTCAGAACGCTTCTCTGCCTGCTTCTCGACAGGTTTTTCAGGGTTGCGCTTCTCCTCGACACGCTTCTCGACCTTTTCCACCTTGACGACGGGGACAGGGGCGGGGGTAGGGACGGGAGCAAGTTCTTCCTCCAAACCGTAGCTCACGCGAACTTTGGCAGGGCTGGCACCGAAGCCAAAGAATCCACTCTTGGCGCGCTCCAAAATCTCAACAGAAACATCATCACGCTCAAGACCAAGCTGGGCAAGTGCTTTGTTAATTGCCTCTTCCTCAGTCTTGCCCGTCATGTCAATAAACTTCATTGCCATATCGGGAAATTACTCCTTCTCATCGTAACGGTCGGCCTGATAACTGCGTCCCCGTGCATAGGGGCGTTCGTCCACACGGCCGGCATCCGTTGTAGGTTGACGGTTTTCATCTCGCTTGGGTTGGGGCTTTTTGCCCTTGCGCTCGCCCTGCTCACGCTGTTCGGCTACACGCTGTCTGGACTCCTCCAGACGGGCAGCGCGTTCCGCGGCACGCGCGGCGGCACGGGCATCCTCCTCGGCATTGAGCTTCTTGGTGTAGAACTTGCCCAGCAGGAACTCCTGCACCGTAGACAGGACGGTATTCACAATCCAGTACACACCCATAGCGGCAGGCATGATAAAGCAGAAATACAGGGACATCAGCGGCATCATCAGATTCATGGTGCGCATCTGTCTGCGCTGTTCCTCGCTCTGGTTGTTGCTCTTGGCCATGATGATGGTACTAATATACTGCAGACCAGTTGCCAAGAAGGGAATCAGCAGGATACCGATAACCTCCCAGCGGAATCCAAAGTCGCTAAATACGCCCTGCGGCTGCATACTCAAATCCAGATGCAGGAAAGAGAAGTCAACATTCAGCAGACCATCCATCGTACCTTCAAAGTCAGACCAGTGCTTCGAGATGAAGTCCGTCAGACCAATCTGCTCATAGTTCGCGCTGTACTTCGTGGCATCATAACCGAGGTTTATGGCCATCTCACGCAGGGTATTCAAGCCATCCTCGCCCAGACGCATAAAGTGGGTAATGGGGCGGTAAATAATAGAGTAGAGGGGGAAGATAATAAATAGGGGCAGGAAGGACCACAGGCAACCGCCCATGGGGTTCACACCCTCCTCCTGATAGAGCTTGGCAAGCTCCTCCTGGTACTTTTGCTGATTGTTGGCATACTGCTTTTGCAGTTCTGCCTGCTTGCCGGACAGACGGCCCATACGCACCATATTGCGCTTGGACTTCATCTGGAACGGCAGAATCACCAACTTGACGACCACTGCGAACAGGATAATGGACAGGCCGTAGGAGCCTGTCAGACGATACATCCAGCGCAACAGTGCCGCAAAGGGAAGGGAAATAAGATTGCCCATTTGCTATGTTTTCCTCCGATATTTTTTCGGTTTGTGCCGTGGGAATTGCTCTGGCACAGGGTCGTACATGGGACCTCGCGAGAAGGGATGGCAACGCAACAGGCGTTTACACGCCAAAAAACCGCCCTTGACTGTGCCAAACCGTTCTATCGCCTCCACCGCATACTGGGAACAGGTGGGGAGAAAACGGCAACGCGCAGGCAGAGCAGGGGAAATTTGACGCTGATACCAGCGAATGAGCGCAAGAAACAGTTGTTTCATTCCTGCAACAACAGGCCAAGCTCCGCCATCGCACGGTTAAAATCCGCCTGTAGCTTGGGATGGGCAATGGTGACAGCGCGTGTCCGCGCTACGATAACCACATCATACCCTTGTTTCAAACGCGGTTGTGCCAGACGAAACAGTTCGCGTAGTCGTCTGCGCGCGCGGTTGCGCTTCACGGCACAGCCCAATTTAGTGCTGACCGTGATACCCAGACGGTTCTGCGGAAAGCGACTTTTGCGGCAGTACACAACCATCGTCGGCGTTACCGCACTCTGCCCCTTGTTGTACAGGCGACGAAATTCGTGATTCTGTTTAATCGTCACGGTCTTTTTCACCGTTCTGCACCTCATTTCCTGTTACCCTCCAGGCTCCTCTGTGCAAGGGAAGCTGGCACGGCGTAGCCGTGACTGAGGGGTTTTCGTTTATCCTTTCGGGAACGCTACAAGGGGTCTAAACGAAGCCAAAGGGACGGCAAAGACAAATACCTTCACCGTCCCCTTTGAACTATCTTCTCGCGATGCAAACTCCGCGGCCTTAGTGGGTCAGGCGAGCGCGGCCCTTGGCACGACGGCGGGAAAGCACCTTCCGGCCGTTGGCGGTTC
>JAZRID010000390.1:0-1578 GCA_045645125.1 Oscillospiraceae bacterium
CCATCGATACCATCCACATCGAGCCGTTGCAGGACGGAACCAAGCTCACTGAAATTACTGTGTACCAGTGTCACGCGGTCCGAAAACGCCGCCAGACGCTCCCGTGCCGCCTCAATCGCTGTCATATCGCGGTCAATACCGATAAGACGACCTGTGGTTAAACGGCGCAAAATTTCAAGGGAATGTCCTGCGCGCCCCAGGGTACCGTCCAGATAGATACCGTCTGGGCGGATAGCCAACGCGTCCAGACACTCCTCCAACAAAACCGGCTTATGTCCGTAATCTTTTTCCATTGTAGCACTTGCTCCTCCACGGCATCCGCCAGATTTTCTTTCGTGTGGTGTCCCTGTTCGACACCTCTTCATCAAATAGTATACGGTATCCCAGCAAGAATTGCAAGTGTCAGTTTCCAATTTTTTCTCGCCAAAAAGCGCAATTTTTCGTGACAATTCCCCAAATTCATTAACAAACAAGTGTTCTACAATATCATAAAACACAAGGGACACCACGCACGGTGCCCCTTGGAGATGATTCATTTCACTGTGTCAATTACGCATTATCGACGAGCACCCTCGCTCTTACGCAGTTTGATGCGGGTGTCATCAGGCAGACGGAAACCAGGAACGAAGCGGTCCCAACCCGTAAAGGTCAACAGCAGTGCAGAACCGACCACGATAAAGCTCATATAGTTCTGGCTGATAATATCAAGGGTGGTAAAGGTACGCAGAGGATAGACCGCACTGGCGATACCAGCAAAGAACACAGGGAAGCAGTGCCAAGGCACTAACTCAGAGCCGTAAATACCCATCGCGGAGGAGAAAGTAGCCAGACGCAGTCGCAAGGTATAGGCGGCTTTTTCATCCGCGCACTCGACATTCTTCTCCACAACATCGCGGATGATGGGGGAAATCGTCGCCACCTGTGCGGCCTCGTCTGCCAGTGCCACATTACCTGCCAGACACATAACACCGCACCAACCCATGAGCTGATGCACATTCTTAGAAATACGCACCACCAGCTTGGCGAGTGGTTCAAAGGCGTTCATGCTGTTCATAATACCACCAAAGGCGGACACCCACAGCATCATTACGATAACCCAACTACCAGCATCACTAAAACCAGCATACAGCAGGTCATTGAGCCAAGTGGAGAAATCGGTCGTACCAGCAATCATACCGCACACCAGAGAGCTGACCATACCAGCACCCAGACAAATCATCGTGTGCAAACCCAAGAAGGACAAGCCAATTACCACAACCAGAGGAATAATCATGTAATAGGGCATCCCCTGCTCCACCTGCTCCAACAGAGCCAGTGCAGAGGGACGCTCTGCCGCCAGTGCATCACGCGCCTCCTGCGGAATCTGCGCGATAGCGGCATACACATCACCCTGTGTATTGGGCAAAGACCAGCTCACTGCCAGAATGACACCAGAGGCGAGCACAAGGCAAGCGAGAGCCCAAACCAGCTGGTGCTTCAAACGGTCAATAATCTTGACATCCTGCATACCACAGCTCAAAACAGTAACATCGGAAATCATGCCCACATTGTCACCGAAGCAGGAACCACCAGCAATAC
>JAZRID010000391.1:0-4776 GCA_045645125.1 Oscillospiraceae bacterium
CCCACTTGTCGGCGATCTCCAGCTTAGAAGCCTCGGGCAGGTTGTAGGTCTGGCCCTCCTGGAGGTTCATCATCACATAGCGGGATGCGTTCCACAGCTTGTTGGCGAAGTTACGCATGGCCTCGCAGCGCTCCACATAGAAACGCATATCATTTCCGGGGCTGTTGCCGGTGACCATGTTCATACGCAGGGCATCGCAGCCGTACTTTTCGATCATCTCCAGGGGATCGATACCGTTGCCCAGGGACTTGGACATCTTGCGGCCCTGGTTGTCACGGACCAGACCATGAATCAGAACGGTGTGGAAAGGAGTCTTGCCGGTATGCTCGCAGCCGGAGAAGATCATTCTGGCAACCCAGAAGAAGATAATGTCGTAACGGGTAACGAGAACATCGGTGGGATAGAAGTAATTGAAATCCTCAGTCTTCTCGGGCCAGCCCAGAGTCTCAAAGGGCCACAGAGCAGAGCTGAACCAAGTGTCCAGAACGTCGGGATCACGTTCGATCTTGGCGCTGCCGCACTTCTCACAGCAGGTAGCATCAGTACGGGAAACGGTAATATGACCGCAATCAGCGCAGGTCCAAGCAGGAATCTGATGACCCCACCAGAGCTGACGGGAGATACACCAGTCATGGACATTCTCCATCCAGTTGGTGTAAGTTTTGCTGAAGCGGTCGGGGATGAACTTGACTTCGCCCTCGTTTACCACACGCAACGCTTCCTTTGCCAGAGGCTCCATCTTCACGAACCACTGTGCGGAAATCAGAGGCTCCACATCACTGCCACAGCGGTAGCAAGTGCCAACATTATGGTTGTAGTCCTCGGTCTTGACGAGGAAGCCCAGCTCCTCCAAGTCCTTAACGATAGCTTTACGGCACTCGTAGCGGTCCATACCCTCGTACTTGCCACCGTTCTCGTTGATTCTACCGTCGTCACCGATACAGCGGATGACTTCAAGGTTGTGGCGCAGACCTACTTCAAAGTCGTTGGGGTCGTGGGCAGGGGTCATCTTAACTGCACCAGTACCGAAGCCAATCTCGCAGTATTCATCGCCAACAATGGGAATCTCGCGGTTCATAATGGGCAGGACGCACTTCTTGCCAATCAGATGCTTAAACTTCTCGTCCTCGGGGTTGACGGCAACACCCGTATCCGCCAACATGGTTTCGGGACGGGTGGTAGCGATGGTGATATCACCACTGCCATCCGCCAAAGGATAGCGGATATACCACAGGTGGCCAGGCTTGTCCTGATACTCAACCTCGGCATCAGACAGGGCGGTGATACAGTGGGGACACCAGTTAATGATACGGCTACCCTTATAAATCAAACCCTTATCATACAGCTCGCAGAAAGTTTCACGGACAGCCTTGGAGCAACCCTCGTCCATGGTGAAGCGTTCACGCTCCCAGTCACAGGAAGCACCGAGCTTCTTCTGCTGTTCCACGATGCGGTTTCCGTACTTGTGCTTCCAGTCCCACACGCGCTCCAAGAACTTCTCGCGTCCCAAGTCGTAGCGGGTCAGTCCCTCGCTCTTGCGGAGGTCCTCCTCCACCTTAATCTGGGTGGCGATACCAGCGTGGTCGGTGCCGGGCATCCAGAGAGCCTCATAGCCCTGCATACGCTTATAGCGCACCAGAATGTCCTGCAAGGTGGCATCCATGGCGTGACCCATGTGCAACTGACCAGTGACATTGGGTGGGGGCATCACGATGGAGAAAGGCTTCTTGTTGGGGTTGGGTTCTGCGTGGAAGCAGTTGGCATCCGTCCACGCCTGATAAATCTTCCCCTCGACCTCCTGCGGGTCGTAGATTTTCGGCAGTTCTTTTCTCATACTTTGTACACTCCTTATTTCGGGGCGAAAAAAATCGCCCCGAGCAGTTTTTTGCTCAGGGCGAATTAAAAAATCCGCGGTACCACCTGAATTTCCCCAGAGGGGGACACTCTTGCTCCCGATAACGGGGGAGAAACCGTCGGTATCTACTGGGTTTGTTCAGACCGTTCGGACCGAGGCTCCAGGGCGACTTCTACTCCTCCATCACAAGACCTTACACCAACCGGTCCTTCTCTACGCATCCGCGAGGAATGTACTACTTCCCTGTCACAGCCATAATAACAAGTATCAGTATAGCCAAATACCGTGCGTTTGTCAAGCGTTCCAAAACACTTAAAACAACTCGTCCAACAGGATGTAGTAGCGTATCTTGTCCCAGTCGGGTGTGATACCGAGTTTATGAAAGAGCGCATTGGCATCGAAGTCGATGGGCGGATGGTCGCCGTAACTGCCGTGCAGATTGCTTTTCAGACTGCGATAGCAGATGGCGATATCCCGATAGCGGTCGGCATAGCCTGCCCTGCCCCAATCCAAAAAGCCACATACACCCGTGTCCCCTGCCAAGATGTTGGGTAAACAGTAGTCACCGTGGGACAAAACAATGTCCTCTGTCGGTCGATTGGCTTGTAGCCATGCCAGTAGTGCCTCTGGATTTTGAAAGCCATATTCCCCGAAGGTATCTGGTTCTGCATCGTCCATATCGACCAGACCGTTTCTGACCCTGTATTCCGCCGCCGAGAGATGTTGGTCTAAAGTGGCATCGCAGGGACACTCCGAGATATCCGTATTCCATAGCATCTGCAATCCCTCACACAGCAGGTCGACCAAGCGTGTGGGGTCGTTGATAATGGCGAGGTCACAGGTCATCTTTCCCGACAGACGGGACATGAGAAGATAGGAAGTGCCATCTACAATTTCGTGGCAAAGAATCTCTGGCACAGGCAACCTTCCGCCGAGCCATTGTAGCATCTGTCGCTCAGTACGCGCCTCTGGTGATTCTTGCTGTATCTTGAGTACCATCGTATCAAAGAGCAAAATCGTTGCGCCAGACATCCCGATGGTGTCCTGTGTATAGGACTGTGCGCCGATTTTTTCTTGGATTGTCTTGGGAAGTTTCATGCGTGTTCCCTACTCTTTCTATCTCTTAGGTTTCGTCGATAAAGATTTCAATGGCACGGATGGAGCATCCTTTGCCCACTCATATGCCTTGGATGTCCGAATATATGTGTGTTTGTTTTCTCCTGCTTTACTATAGCACAAGTAGGCGATAGAAACAATACAAAAAGCTCCCTGCTTACACACGGCAAACAGGGAGCGTACTATCCAATTAGGCAATCACAAATCCATCAAGGACTTCTTTCAGTGTCGCCAGAGCGACCGCTTCATCGGGATAGAAAGTCGTTTTCACGAAGATATAGGAATTATTCAGACAGACATATCCGAAATAGCTCACAAAACCATCACGCCCATTCTCAACCCCTGCGCGTATAATGCGGAATTCGCAACCACTGGGAGAAACATAGAGTTCATCTGTGAAATCAGCCCCCGCCTCAAAGAAGAAGCCAGAGAACATCTCGCTCTCCTCAATGGGGCTATGCTCTGTATAAACCGCGGATTCAATCACAACAGAAACAGGAACGATATTGTTGATTCCAGCAGACCCCGAGGGTACTTCAGTGGGATTCATGTGGTATACCGCCTTTGCCCGTACACCTGTCAGGATAGTATCCATTTCCGTGCAGGTCATATACCCGTGTGACTGCACCATATCACCATCGCCTTCCTCGATGGTCAACTCCCAACAATCCGCGGTATCCAACACTGGGTTATCCCACAGATTGACTCCGATGTAGTCCTCTAAGTCGGACCACGCATCAAAGTAATAATACAGGAAGTGCTCCTCCTCTGGCTTGTTGGAAACATCCGCCAGAAACGCTTCGTTAAAGCTGGACAGCGGTACCTTCGTGCTAGTGGGAAGACCATCCTCTTTGTTTAGGATAGGACGGAAGCTATCGCCCACTTTGTCGACAACGGGGTGCTGTTGATTCTCGTAGTACTCCACATCGGGCGCACCAAAGAAATAGCCTGCCGCCAGTGCGGTGGTCACGAGCAGACCAAGACACGCCGCAATGAGCATTCCGCGTTTGAGGAGATGGTTGCGTGCGGAAACGGTGGTATCCGCCTCCTCAATGAGCTTCGGGTCGATGTGCGCCATTGCCTCCAACATCGTGTTCTTATCCATGATATAGTTCCTCCTTTACCAAATAGTCTTTGAGTTTCTTTCGGGTACGGAACAGAACCGTCTTGGTTTTCGCCTGTCCCCACCCCATGAACTTCGCCGTTTCCTCTACACTGTCACCGTACCAGTACCGCCGCAGAAATGCCGTTCGGATGTGGCGCGGTTGCTGTTCCAGAAACCGACTGATAGCCTCGCCCAGCAGTTGGGTGTCTACCCTGTCCTCTGGTCCCTCCGTCAGAGCCAACGAGAGTTCCAGTGCGGCATCCCCTACGCTCTGCGGTTCTCTGGCGTACTTGCGACAGAGTGTTAAGGCACTGTTTCTGGTCACGGTGGCTAACCATCCCTTAAAATGCTCTGGATTCTGTGGCGGAATGGAATTCCACACCTTGAGCCAGACATCGCCCAAACATTCCTCCACATCCTGTTCGCTGCCCAAAATGTTGCGCGCAATCGCCCGACAGTAGGCACCGTACTGCTGTTGCGTGGCGGTAATCGCTTCCTCTGACCGCGCTATGTAGAGTTCCATCAATGTACTGTCATCCATCGTATCCCTTCCTCCTGAAAGCCGCTTTCACCTATATAGACTACCAAATGCGCGCTTTGGTTTCACCTCTGGCAAAAAAATATAAAAAAAGAAAGAGGGCGCAACCGCGCCCCCTCATCATTTTGCAATTTCCTCAATCCATTCTTCATAAGTCGGATC
>JAZRID010000392.1:0-3309 GCA_045645125.1 Oscillospiraceae bacterium
CTACGATCCGACTTAGCGACCGCACGGGCATGATTGAGGCAAAATGTTGGGATTACGCTGGACCGATTGGGGTAGCTGACGATGGTAAAGTTATCAAAATCCGCGGTACGGTTTCGGAATTTCGCGGTGCGTTACAGTTGACCATCGACCGCCTGCGCCTTGCCACGAGCGAGGATAAGTACGACAGCTCCCGTCTGGTCCCTGTCGCGCCGATTGATATACAGGAAACCTTTCATGCTGTCGCAGAGATGGTGGAAACGATGCAGGACAAGGACTACCGTGCTATCTGCCTGAATATGTTGGAGCGCAAGCAGACTGCGTTCTGCACCCTGCCTGCCGCCAAGAGCGTCCACCACGCCTTCCTCGGCGGACTGCTGATGCACACCCACGATATGCTGTGTATCGCTGACTACCTGTCGCAGATGTACTCTGCCACCATCGACCGCAGTTTGTTGCTGGCTGGTACGCTCCTGCACGACTTCGCCAAGGCGGAGGAATTCACCTGTTCCGCCCTCGGATTGGTGACGGATTACTCCGTCAAGGGGCAGTTGTTGGGGCATCTGGTCATGGGCGCGCAGGAGGTGGCGGAAGTCGCCCGTACGCTCGGTGTGCCAGAGGAGAAGTCCGTCCTGTTGCAACATATGTTGCTCAGCCACCACGGTCAGCCGGAGTTCGGCGCGGCGGTCGTACCGCAGTGTGCGGAGAGCGAACTGCTCAGTCTGATTGATATGATAGATAGCCGTATGGAGATTTATCAGGAGGCGATGGAGGAAACGCCTGTGGGTACTTTCAGCAAGCGGATTTTCGCACTGGAGAAGCGTATCTACAACCACGATTGACAAGACAGGAGAAAACGCACAAAATCGCACAAATTTGGCTGTCGTCTATGTGTTGACAAGGCAAGAAATCGTGCTATAATAAGTGCCATTTGCATGAAATTTTTGATGAAAGTATGTGATTTCTTGAAAAGATTCAAAAAAATTATCGTTTCTCTCCTGTTGATGCTGGTGTTGACCCTCACCGCTTGTAGCCGTACCACGCCACTGCCCGACGGCATGGATGCCGATGCCCTCATTGCATCGGGGCGCGAGGTGTTGCTCCTCTTGGTCGAGGGCGAGTATGAAGCGGTGCATGAACGGCTCCGCGCCGACCAGCGCGCGCAGTTTACTGTGGAGGATATCCGTACGGTCGTCACGGCGGAGTTGGATGGCGCAGGTGTGTATGAGCAGATTGACGACCATATGACCACTGGCTCAACCATCAACAACGAGGAATATGGTATTGCGGTATTTTACTGCGATTTTTCTGAGGAAGATGTTCTGGTGCGCATCTCTTTTGACCAGCAGATGCAACTGGTTGGATTTGCACTGGAGCAAGATTAACTTTTCAGTTTAAGGAGTATGAAAACTTTGCGCGAATACAAGACCCTTGCACCGCGTGTTTCCCTGTTGCGCCGTGTGGCGGACTATCTGCGCCACCACTTTTTTGGCTGTGGCGGTGCGCTGTGTCACTGTTCCGCTGTGATTAGTGGCACGATTATCGGACTGGAGTGGGCGAGCCTCTATTTCCCCAGTCGGATTGGCCATATCGTCATGGTGTTGGGGGTATACAGTGGCATCGAACTGGCATTTTTCCTGTTGCAAAAACTGTTTCACTGGTGGTTGGGCAAGCCGTTGGCATGGCTGATGGCGATAGCCACCACCGCTGTGAGTACCTGCACCGCCGTGCAGTACGGTGCAGGAGAGGGCTGGACATGGCGCGTTCTCTTGACTGGCGGTGTGTTCACGCTCGTCTTTCTCCTGTTGACCGCCTCGCTCTGGAGCATTGCGAAGCGCGGATGGCGGTGGGGGACAGGCAGTTGTGCTGCGGTGTCGGTCGTGTTGAGTATTGCGATGGTTCTGTTGTTGACGATGGACGGTTTTGCAGACAACGCGATGCAGGCATATCTCGCCCTGACTGCCGAGGAGGAAAATCGTGTCGAGGCACTGAATTCCTCCTATGCCCTCGGTTCCCATGCAGTTTCCGTCCTGGACTACGGCCCAGGCGAAGCATTGGAGGCGAACCCTGTCAATTTGGCAAACTATATGTTCCGTGACGATGACTTGACTGGTCTGTATGTGGACAAGTACCTCGACTACGACATCAATGCCGTACCTCTGCGTGGGCGCGTCTGGTATCCGTCCGACGGGCAAAACTGCCCTGTGCTGTTCATCGCCCACGGCAACCACGCCATTACCACCCCCTCGTATCAGGGGTACGCCTATCTGGGGGCGTATCTGGCGAGCCACGGCTATGTGGTCGTGTCCGTTGACCAAAATGCCTGTAATATGCTCACGGGTGAGAATGATGCGCGTGCGGTGCTGTTGTTGGAGCATATCGGCTTGCTGTTGTCGTACAACGAGGAACAAGGCAATCCCCTTTACAGCGTACTCGATGCAAACAATATCGCGATTGCTGGCCATAGTCGCGGTGGCGAGATGATTGCAACCGCGTATCTGTTCAACGACTATAGCCACTACCCCGAAAATGCGGTGGTGCGCTTTGACTACCACTACAATATCAAATCCCTCATTGCCATTGCCCCTACGGTCAACCAGTATAAACCAGCCGACCACAGCGTTGCGATTGAGGATGTCAACTATCTGCTTCTGCACGGCGCATCCGACCGCGATGTGACCGATTTTATGGGAATGTCACAGTATGAAAATGTGAATTTTACTGGCGCAGGGGAGTATATCAAATCTGCGCTGTACATAGCAGGGGCGAACCACGGACAGTTCAATTCCCTCTGGGGGGAATATGATAGCACTGGCATGGAAGTACCGCTGTTGAATACCAGAAATTTGTTGTCCGAGGAGGAACAGCAGACCATTGCCTGTCTGTTCGTCAAGGTATTTTTGGATGTGACGCTCCGCGGTGACGAGAGCTGTCGCACGCTGTTGACCGACTGGGAGGACTATGCCACCCAGTTGCCTGAAACGGTTTATGTCCAGTGCCATGAGGAATCTGGCTTTACGGCGATTGCCGATTTCGAGGAGGATTCGGAGATTGCCACCGCCACCTTGGAGGGGGCAAAAATTCAAGTGAAAGGGGTCAACTGGTGGACGGAGGAATTGATGGATTTCGCAGGCCGTTCCGCCTATGATACCCATGCTCTGCGTCTGCGTTGGATAGAACAGGCGACGCTGACACTCTCCGTCCCTGTGATGGATGTCACCGACATGGAACTCACCTTTGACATCTGTGATTTGGATGTGGGTGCCGTGGAGGAGGGGGCGTATGATTTGCTCGATGCCACGGTTGTCCTCA
>JAZRID010000393.1:0-1476 GCA_045645125.1 Oscillospiraceae bacterium
CCGACTTTGAAACAGGGCGAGCAATTGCGCGTCAATGGTGTCGAGTTGGTCGCGGTAGTCTTTCAGTTCCATTTTTCATCCTCCATGAGCATATCGAGCAGTGTCAGTGCAGTGACGGCCTCCACGACAGGGACGGCGCGTGGTACGATGCAGGGGTCGTGTCGACCGTGAATGCACAGGGTTGTATTTTCCATCGTCGCAAGATCGACACTGCTCTGCTCCTGTGCGATGGATGGGGGAGGTTTCAGTGCGTCATTGACCACCAACGGCATGGCGGTGGTAATACCGCCGAGGACACCACCTGCATGGTTGGTGCGTGTGACCACGCGCCCATCCTCCACCATAAAGGGGTCGTTGTGCAGACTGCCACACATGGCAGCGGCATCAAACCCATCCCCAAAAGAAACACCGCGTACCCCAGGGATGCCAAATAGGGCGGCGGCAAGGCGATTCTCTACACCGCCGAACATCGGCGCACCAACCCCGGCAGGAAGCCCCACGGCGAAACAGCGCACCATACCGCCGATGGAGTCACCATCCTGCGCGGCATTTTCAATGGTCTGTGTCATCGCGAGGAGGGCGGTGCGGTCAAAGATGGGAAGTGGTTTCTCGGAAAGGCTTGCCAATAAAAGCGCGTCAATGGTGGCAAAATCGGGGGCTCGGTCGTAGACCTTGCCAATCTGTGCGATGTGTGCGCCGATGTGGATGCCGCGCGCCTCTAAAATTTGTAAGGCGATACCACCTGCCACGCACAGCGGTGCGGTCAACCGCCCTGAGAACGCACCACCACCGCGCAGGTCGCAGTGCTCGCCGTATTTCATCCGCGCAGTAAAATCTGCGTGGGAGGGGCGAGGGATGTTTTGTAGGGCGGTGTAGTCGGCACTATGGTGTCCGCTGTTAGCTATCACGGCGCACAATGGCGCACCGCAGAGGACACCGTCTACCATACCAGAGAGAATTTCAACGGCATCGCTTTCTTTCCGCTGTGTCGTGAGGGAACTGCGCCCCGGAGCACGGCGTGCCATGAATGCGGTCAATCTCTCCCAATCGGGACGAAATCCCGCGGGAAATCCATCCACTACACAGCCAATGGCAGTACCGTGTGACTGACCGAACACGGTGACGCGGAGCTTATTGCCCAGTGTATTCATGGAGCATCCCTCCTAGCGCAGTGTAGTCCTGCCAGAAGTGGGGGTAGGACTTATTGACACACTGTGCCCCCGTCAGCGTGACAGGTTTCATACAGCGTGTAGCGGCGATGGCCAACATCATGGCGATACGGTGGTCGTTGTGGCAGTCCACCGTTACGGCGCCAATCAGCGAGGTCTTGCCTTGAATGATCAGACTGTCCGCATCCTCACGGATATCCGCGCCGAGAGCGGTGAGTGTCTGTGTAATAGCGGCAAGGCGGTCGCTCTCCTTCAGTCGAAGGCGCGCGGCATTCGTCAGACGCAGTTGCCCGTCCCGTAGCGCACC
>JAZRID010000394.1:0-2874 GCA_045645125.1 Oscillospiraceae bacterium
ACTTTCTCCCGCAACCTGTATATCGAGGCAGACGACTTCATGGAAGTCCCTGTGCCAAAGTACAAGCGTCTGTGCCCCAACGGTCCTGAGTGCCGTCTGAAGGGTACCTATCTCATCACTTGCACGGGCTGTCGCAAGGACGAAGACGGCAATGTGGTCGAGATTTTTGCCACCTATGACCCCGAGAGCCGTGGCGGTAATCCTGCCGACGGTCGCAAGGTCAAAGGTGCTACGATTCACTGGGCGGATGCCGCCACCGCCGTGGATGCCGAAGTGCGTCTGTATGACAACCTCTTTACCGACCCTGCGCCCGACAGCGGTGACAAGGACTTCATGGAGTGCCTGAACCCTGCTTCTCTGGAGATTATCACTGGCTGTAAGGTCGAGGCAGGTCTGGCCGATGCCACCACCCCTGCCAGCTTCCAGTTCATGCGTATGGGCTACTTCTGTCTGGATAATAAGGACTCCGCCCCTGGTCATCTCGTGTTTAACCGTAGCGTTGGTCTGAAAGACAGCTTCAAAAAGTAAAAAACAATAAAAACAGAGAGAGTGTTGCAACACATACCGCAACACTCTCTGTTCTGTTTCATAGGATGAAATTGTATTAGACGCGGGGCTTGGGGACATAGGACACTTCGTTGACATTATACACCGTCACGAAAGCGGCAGGGTCCTCTTTGGAGAGGAAGCGCATCAGTGCGGCATACTCCTGCTTATTGACGATAACCACAATCTCCTTGATAGGGGTATGGTTATACGCACCGATGGCATCGTAGATGGTTGCACCGCTGTGCAGTTCGGTCAACACGAAGTTGCGAACTTCCTCAATCTTAGAGGACAGGATGCAGACGCGACGCTTGATGTTGTTGCCAAAGATGAAGTAGTCGAGGATAATACCGTTGAGATAAGTACCCAGCACACTCAGCACAACAATCTTGAGGTCGGACACGAAGTAGGACATCAGTGCGACAATCATACCCGTGGAGGCAACCGCCTTGCCTAAGTCGATACGCAGGTACTTGTTGAGCAACTTACCGACGATGTCCAGACCACCAGAGGAGGCATTGATATTAAACAGCGTAGCCTGTGCCAAGCTCACCAGAAACAAGTGGCACAGCACATCCTGAAACGGGTCACCGATGATAGGCTGGGGATTGGGTAAGATAATCTCAAACAGGCCTAAGAACAGAGGCAGAATCAGAGAGGTGTACACCGTCTTGATACCAAAGCCAGTACCCAGACAGATGAAACCTACGACCAAAAGTACCGCATTGATGGCCAGTGCAATCAACGAGATTGGCAGTGTGCCACCCATTATCTGATTCAACACCATGGATAAGCTAGAAACGCTACCGATAGAAACACGGCTCGGAATCATAAAGATATGGAATGATGCGGCCAGTAGCACGGTTGCGAGGGTGATGACGATAAATTCTTTGACAACTGTGAGCTTTTTCATAAAATACTCCCCTTAAAAATGTGCAATGATTTTCACGAGTGAAACTGTATAGCAAAATACCAATTTTGTCAACAAAAGTTGTAGGGAAAAACAGCAAAAAGTTTTGTTTTTTCCATTGCAAAGCATGGATAATATGCTATACTATACCCTGTGTTTGTGTATCGTTTTTTACTTTTATTGACAGGAGCGTTTCAACATGGGTCTAATTACTAAACTGTTTGGAACATACAGCGAGCGCGAGCTTAAACGCGTCTATCCCATTGTGGAAAAAATTGAAGCACTGGAGGAGGAGTACAAGGCATTGACCGATGCCCAACTCACCGCCAAAACAGCAGAGTTCAAGAAGCGACTGGCCAACGGCGAAACCCTCGACGACATTCTGCCCGAGGCATTCGCAACAGCGCGTGAAGCCTCTGCGCGTGTTCTGGGAATGCGCCCCTACCGCGTGCAGCTGATTGGTGGTATTATCCTCCATCAGGGACGCATTGCCGAAATGCGTACGGGCGAAGGTAAGACACTGGTGGCTACCCTGCCCGCCTACCTCATCGCACTGACTGGTCAAGGTGTTCACATCGTCACCGTCAACGACTATCTGGCTAAGCGCGACAGCGAGTGGATGGGTAAAGTCCACCGTTTTCTGGGTCTGACGGTCGGTCTGATTATCCACGACATCGACAAAAAACAGCGTCGTGAGGCATATGCCGCCGATATTACCTACGGCACCAACAACGAGATGGGCTTCGACTACCTGCGTGACAACATGGCACTGTACAGCAACGAGCTGGTACAGCGCGGTCACAACTTCGCCATCGTGGACGAGGTCGACTCCATCTTAATCGACGAGGCGCGTACTCCGTTGATTATCTCTGGTATGGGCGAAAAGTCCACCCAGATGTATGATATGGCAGAATCCTTTGTCCGTCCCCTCAAGAAGCTCGTCATTGCAGAGAGCAACGACAAGGTTGAGGAGGATGAAAACATCGATGCCGATTATGTCGTCGATGAGAAGTCCAAAACCGCTACCCTCACCGCGCGCGGTATCCAGAAGGCGGAGGCGTTCTTCCATGTGGAAAACCCCTCCGACCCCGAAAACTCCACTCTCGCCCACCACATCAATCAGGCTATCAAGGCACATGGCGTCATGAAGCGCGACATCGACTATGTCCTCAAGGACGGCGAAGTCGTGATTGTTGACGAATTCACCGGCCGTCTGATGTTCGGCCGCCGCTACAGCGAGGGTCTGCATCAGGCCATCGAGGCAAAGGAGCGCGTGAAGGTCGAGCGCGAGAGCAAGACCCTCGCCACCATCACCTTCCAGAATTACTTCCGTCTGTACAGCAAGCTCACCGGTATGACCGGTACCGCTCTGACCGAGGCAGAGGAATTTGGCAGCATCTATAAGCTGGATATTATCG
>JAZRID010000395.1:0-1719 GCA_045645125.1 Oscillospiraceae bacterium
AATCGCATAAAAACAGTCGATACGAGCCTGTGAGGGAAAATCATTCTCAAGCTTTTTTCATTTTCTTCTTGACAAATGGTAAAATTTTTATATAATTGTACATATGAACACTTATTCATCTATTTTACTATACAGAAAGGAAACTGTTCGGCAAACATGAGTAATGAACATTTCGATATCTGCGAAGTTTCTGCCATTCATCACGAAGTCGTTGCGCGTGTACGAGAGAAGATGCCATCAGAGGAGCCAATCTACGATGTATCGGAACTATTTAAGATGTTCGGTGACTCCACGCGGTCGCGCATCATCTGCGCCTTGCATATCGAGGAGATGTGCGTCTGTGATTTGGCGGCGTTGTTGCATATGACGCACAGTGCCATCAGCCACCAGTTGCGCCTGCTGAAACTATCGCGCATCGTCAAAGGTCGCAAAGAGGGGAGAGTCGTGTACTATTCTCTCGACGACACCCATATCACAAAAATATTCACCATGGCATTGGAACATATCATGGAGAAAGTGGAGAGGTAACAAGAAATGAGCCATGTAAAAGAAAAAGAACAGGGACATCACCACCACCATCACGATGAGCACCACAAGGACCACGATTGTCACGCAGAACATCACCACGGTGGACACACCTGTGGCTGTGGTTGTAGTAGTGACCACGACCATCATCACCATGACACCCACCACGAGGAACACTCCTGTTCCTGTGGGCACGACCATGCCCATCACCACGGAGAAAAACATACCCACGAGCATGACCACCATTCCCACGCACACGGGCATCATCACGGTTGCGATTGCGGTCACGAGCATAAAGAGGAACATCACCATGCACATGGTTGCTCCTGTGACCATGACCACGGCTGTGGGTGTGACCACAAGCATGGACACCATGACCACCATCACGAACATCATCACGACGACGGCTGTGGATGCGGTTGTGGACACGACCACAACCATGAACAAGACCCCGCTGAAGTCAAGCGCGAATTGACCATTTTGTGCGTGGGTGCGGTTCTGCTTGTCGCTGGTGTTCTGCTCAAGGGCATCGTGTCAACTGCTGTGCTACTGGTCGCCTTTGCGCTGGTTGCCTTCGACATCGTACGCGGTGCGGTCAAAAACATCCGCCGAGGCGATGTATTTGGAGAGAACTTCCTGATGACCATTGCTGGTATCGGTGCGGTCTGCATCGGGGAAATTCCAGAGGGCATTCTTGTATTCCTGCTGTACCGTCTGGGCGAATACCTCCAGACCAAGGCGGTTTCTTCCTCCCGTAAGTCCATTTCTGCGCTGTTGGATGTCCGTCCCGACAGCGCCAATCTGATGGTGGATGGGGGAGTCACCGAAGTCAGAGCGGAGAAAGTGCAATTGGGGCAGACCATTCTGGTGCGTCCTGGTGAGAAAATCCCTCTGGATGGCACCGTCCTATCTGGTTCTTCCCAGTTGGATACCGCCGCACTGACAGGGGAATCCATCCCTCGCGAGGTAGGGGAAGGGCAGACCGTCATGGCAGGTTGTATCAATCTAAGCGGTGCTTTGGAAATCCGCGTCGATAAGGTGTTTTCCGACTCCACCGCCAGTAAGATTTTGGAGATGGTCGAACACGCATCGGAGAAGAAGGCGGTCAGCGAGAAATTCATCACACGCTTCGCCCGTAAGTACACGCCTATCGTGGTCTGCGCGGCAGTCGTGGTTGCCATTGTCCCTGCGCTG
>JAZRID010000396.1:0-1294 GCA_045645125.1 Oscillospiraceae bacterium
TGTGTACCGTCAGCAGGGTGTTGACATCAACGATAAGCATATCGAAGTTATTGTCCGCCAGATGATGCGTAAGTGCCGTGTCCAGGACGCTGGTGATACCACACTGCTGTCTGGTGCTATGGTCGATGTACTGGAGCTGTATGAAGCCAACGAGGCTGTCCGCGCTCGTGCGGCAGCTGGCGAGGTGCGTGAGGATGGCGAGCCTCTGCGCGAAGCAGAAGTCACCCAGTTGCTCATGGGTATCACCAAGGCCTCTCTGGCTACCGACTCCTTCCTCTCCGCCGCATCCTTCCAGGAAACCACCAAGGTTCTCACCGAGGCCGCTATTAAGGGCAAGGTTGACCACCTGATTGGTCTGAAGGAGAATGTCATTATCGGTAAGCTGATTCCTGCTGGTGCTGGTCTGAGCGAGTACCGTGACATTGCCGAGGCTGTTGTTCCCGAACTGGAACTCCCCGAACCTCCTGTCCCTGAACAGGCTCCTGAGCAGGTCACTGCACAGGATGCGTTTATGGACGACGAGGAGAACGAGGACGAGAAGCCTGGTCTGTCTGCACTGCTGGATGCCCTGATGGGAACTAGCGACGCTGACGAGGAGGACTTCGACGAGGCCGAGGACGAAGAAGACGACGAGCAGGACGAACTGTAATCGCGCTCTGTTCATCGCCTAAACAATAAATATTGGGAGTGTTGCATCGTACTTTGCAACACTCCCTTTTTACATCTGTTAAATTTTAACAGTAGTCACCCCAGTCGTCATCAATGACGGTTACTTCATCGGGGACTGTGAGATTTTTCAGCTTTCTACAGCGGAAAAATGCTTGATTACTGATGGTTTTCAAGTTTTTAGGAATATTAACCGTGGTTAAATTTCTACACCAAGAGAATGCCTCATCTTCAATGGTGGTTACACTGTCTGGGAGCACGATACTGACCAAACTGCTACAGCCGTGAAATGCATCGGTTTGGATGGTCGTTATCCCATTAGGAAGCACCACATCCGTCAAATTTTCACAAGCACAGAACACCCCATGCTTGAGAACCGTTATTCCCGCCGCAATCACGACGCTTCTCAAGTTTTTGCAGTAGCTAAAGGCATTGGCATCGATTTCCGTGACACCGCTTGGGATATGTACCCTGGTCAGACTCTCGCAGTGCGAGAAAGCCCCCCACCCAATGGCAGTCACTTCCGCAGGAATCGTTACCTCCCCATCAGAACCGATGTATCTGGTCAAGACACCACTCTCTATGATATAATCATTCCACTTCATGGCGACTCCTCCTATCTGTATTT
>JAZRID010000397.1:0-2940 GCA_045645125.1 Oscillospiraceae bacterium
CGCCCGTTGTCACCTCTGGATTGCCGTACATGACACCGACTTTTTCGCGCAACTGGTTAATAAACACCACGATGCAGTTTGTTTTATTGATAGCACCAGCGAGCTTTCGCAGGGCTTGGCTCATCAGACGCGCATGGAGGCCCACAAAGCTGTCGCCCATTTCGCCCTCAATCTCACTGCGAGGGACGAGGGCGGCAACGGAGTCTACCACGATGACATCAAGCGCACCAGAGCGCACCAGTGCCTCGGTAATCTCCAAGCCCTGTTCGCCTGTATCGGGCTGAGAAACCAGCAAGTCCTCAATCTTAACCCCCAAGGCGCGTGCATACGCAGGGTCGAGCGCGTGTTCTGCGTCCACAAACGCCACTTCACCGCCCAACTTCTGCGCCTGTGCCACAATATGCAGGGCAAGCGTAGTCTTACCAGAGGACTCAGGGCCATAAATTTCAATAATACGGCCACGGGGCACACCACCGATACCCAGTGCCAAGTCCAGTGCCAGAGAGCCCGTGGAGATTGCCTCCACATTCAGGTGTTCCATTTGGTCACCCAGACGCATGATGGACCCTTTTCCATACAGTTTTTCAATCTGACCCATCGCAGTCTGGATAGCCTGTTTCTTGTCATTCGCAGGAACGGCACTTTTGACCGGTGCGTTTTTCTTCTCTGCCATACTCTATACTCTCCTATTCCACATCAAATTCGTATCTTCTCATTCTATAGATTTTTGCTACCGCAAGGATTTCCCTGTCTTACATTACATCCAAGCGCGTCCCATACACGACACGCGGGATACCCTGTAAGTCGGGGACAATTCCTAACTTTCCAAATCCCTCTGCGCGCATCATACGCAGGACGGTATCGGCCTGTCCAATTCCGACTTCAAAATACAGACGGCCGCCGAGTACCAGTGCTTCTTTCCAAAACCGCACAATCGCACTATAAAAATCATATCCGTCCTCGCCGCCACACAGAGCCAAATGCGGTTCAAAGTTTTTCACTGAATTGTCCAGTGTATCAATATCGGCGCGTGGGATGTACGGTGGATTGCTGACAATACAGTGAAATTCACCGATACCGCGCGGTGGTGGCTGTAGTGCATTCATACGCATCACAGACACCTGCTCCGATAGCCCATTTCGACAGATATTCTGCCGACAAATCTGCAGTGCAGGTTCGGAGATATCTCCCAGTAGCACACGGCTGTCTGGAGCATTGGCGGCGATAGCCAGACCAATACAGCCTGTTCCAGCGCACAGGTCTAAGACACGGCACGCCTTCTGCGTCTGCACAAAGGAAATCGCCTCCGCCGCCAGCACCTCCGTATCGGGTCGCGGAATCAGCACCGCCTCGCTCACATCCATCGGCAGTCCATAAAACTCCCACTCACCGATAAGATAGGCGACTGGCTCCCCCTGCAGATAGCGTTCCACTAAAGCCAAAATCGCCTGTTCCGTTTCTTGTGCAACATCCAGCGGTGCATCACGGAAGAATTGCTCTTTTGTCTTGCCACTGCCACAGCAAATCAATTCCCGCGCTTCCAGACCAGCACTGACCGATCCAGCTTCTTTCAACTGGTTACGGATAGCAAGATAGAGGTTATTGTAGGTCATTGCCATACCGTTACCACTGGTCCTTTCCTTTTTCTTCTGGAATCACTCGTTTCAGTGCCTCAATCGCCACTTCAATCATGGAATCATTCGGCTCGCAGGTTGTAAACTTCTGCATCCAAATACCAGGCTTCGCCAAGAATGTAGTCACAGGGTTGTCATGCGCTCCCACATAGCGGTTGAACTCATAGGCGACACCGACTACGATGGGCAGGAGCAGTAACTGCACCACAATGCGTACCAACAGGTTCGGCGCAGGAAACACCGTAAACACAGCCGTGTTAATCAGGATGGAAATAATAATCACCACCACCAAAAAACTGGTACCACATCGGGGATGGTGTTTGGACTGGGCACGGACATTTTCCACGGTCAATTCTAACCCTTTTTCATAGCAGTGAATGGATTTATGCTCTGCACCGTGGTAGGCAAACACACGACGGATATCCTTCATACGAGATACGAGGGCGAGATAGGTCATAAAGATGGCAATACGCAGTACGGCATCCGTCAAATTGCGTATCAGAACACTGTCGGTAAACCACTCCACTACACCTGCTATCGCAGTTGGGAGAAGCATAAATAGTCCGACGGAAAACAGCACCGAGAGAACCACCGCCACTGCAATCACCAGTTTCTCCATGCGCTCATTGCCGAGTTTTTCATTGAGCCACACTTCAAACTTGGAGGGCTCTCCACTGTCCTCCTCGGGGAAATAATCCGCCGAGAACATGAGAGCTTTCACCCCTTTGAACATACTATCTAAGAAGGTAACACCGCCACGAATCAGCGGAAGTCCCAGAATGGGGTATTTGTCGCGCACCAGTTTCAGTTTCTCCTCGCGGATAACCAATCCCCCAGGCGACCGCACAACCACCGCCTGTTTCTCGGGGCCACGCATCAAAATTCCCTCAATCAACGCCTGTCCGCCGATGCTCGTGCGGAAAGTGGTATTTTTTTTCTTCGCCATACAATCTACCTTTCTGATTTCCGTTATACTATACCACAGATGCTTACATTTTGCAACATCCGTTCGATTATTTCTAATTTCTGGGCAATGTGATGGTCACGATACAGCCACCACCCTCCGCATTGGCGATGGTAAAAGTACCGTCATGGCGGCGGATAATCTCCTCACACACCGCCAAACCGATACCACTGCCACGCGCCTTGGAGGAACCTTTATAAAATTTTTGTTTAACAAACGGCAACTCCCCCTCTGGGATACCAGCACCGTGGTCGCGCACGGTGATACTGATACTCTGCTCGTTGCCATACACCGCTGTATCAATCCGTTTTCCTGCACCGCCGTGCTTGGCGGCATTGTCCA
>JAZRID010000398.1:0-8961 GCA_045645125.1 Oscillospiraceae bacterium
GGTTTATGCTCTTACGAAAAAGGCTTTTCATTATTATTGCCGTCGCTCTGGCGGCGGTTCTGACTCTGATCGGCGTTTTTGCCTCTGCGGCAAATGAGCCAAGTGCAGAAATAAAGCTGAAAAATCTCGAATACAAGCAAAGGCAGGGAGGAGATTATTATGGTCAATACGATTCGTTCCCTCGGTCTGCGGGGAATCACGGGGTACGAGGTACAGGTGGAGTGCGCGCTCAACGGAGGACTCCCTGCGTTCGATGTCGTCGGGTTGCCCGATGCGGCGGTGAAAGAATCGCGCGAGCGTGTCCGCGCCGCCATCCGCGCGTGTCAGGCAAAATTTCCTGTTTCGCGTATCATCATCAATCTCGCCCCTGCCGCCCTCAAAAAAGAAGGGACCGTCTACGATTTACCCATTCTATTGGGGATTCTGGCGGCACAGGGGGATATTGCACCGCCATCGGAACACGCGGCCTTTCTTGGAGAACTTTCCCTCACTGGCGCATTGCGCCCCGTTGTCGGTACACTGCCG
The DNA here is from genome assembly GCA_045645125.1 of Oscillospiraceae bacterium. Classification (GTDB taxonomy): domain Bacteria; phylum Bacillota; class Clostridia; order Oscillospirales; family Oscillospiraceae; genus Pelethomonas. The sequence continues at coordinate 526 of JAZRID010000398.1, forward strand.
ATGGCACTGGCGGCGGTGCGCTGTGGCATCCGCGAGCTATATGTACCAGAGGAAAATGCCGCCGAAGCAACACTGGCAGACGGTCTGACGGTGTACGGTGTCCGCGATGTGGCATCGCTGGTGCGCCACCTGCGCGGCGAGGCACGGCTATCCCCAGCAGAGCCGTGGCACCCTGCGGAGTGTCCCCACCACGGCCCCGATTTTAGCGAAGTCATGGGACAGGAGAATGTCAAACGCGCCTTAGAGATTGCCGCCGCTGGTGGTCACAATATTCTCCTTATCGGTTCCCCAGGGGCAGGAAAGTCCATGCTGGCACGGCGACTGCCCTCCATCCTCCCCGACATGACCCGACAGGAGGCACTGGAGGCTACGGAAATTTGGTCGGTTGCTGGGATGACCGACCGCCAACGACCACTATTGCGCCATCGGCCGTTCCGTTCACCCCACCACACCATTTCTTCCGTTGCACTGGCTGGTGGTGGTGTCTATCCGCGCCCGGGAGAAATTTCTCTGGCACACAACGGAGTACTCTTTTTGGACGAGTTGCCCGAATTTCAAAAAGATGCGCTGGAAGTTCTCCGGCAGCCCATTGAGGACGGCGAGGTGACTATCACACGCACCGCTGGTTCGTTACGGCTCCCCAGTCGGTTTATGCTCGTATGCGCCATGAATCCCTGTCGCTGTGGGTGGCGCGGACACCCCTCTGGACGCTGTGCCTGTACGGAGCAACAGGTCGAAAAATATGTGCGCCGTATCTCTGGTCCGATGCTCGACCGCATGGACCTCCATGTGGAAGTCCCCAGTGTGGAGTTTGAAGCCATGCGCCGCCGAGAAACCCCAGAGTCCTCCGCCACCATCAAACAGCGTGTGGACGCGGCGCGCACAATACAGGCGAAACGGTTTGCAGGGACGGAAGTTTCCTGTAATGCCTATATGACACCAAGTATGGTGGGGCAGTTCTGTCAGTTGGAGGAACGGGGCGAGAAAATCCTACGCGCGGCATTTGAACGCATGGGACTGACGGCGCGGAGCCACGACCGCATTTTGCGTGTGGCGCGTACCATCGCGGATTTGGACGGTGTAGAACATATCTCCGCCGCCCACCTCGCAGAAGCCATCCAGTACCGAAACACCGACATTTTACGCGGATAAGGCTCCCCAAATCCTCCCTTTATGGAAAATAAAAGGCTCCCCTTGCTTTTGTGAATTGCACTGCCCGTACAATCTGGGGCAGTACATGGCAAGGGGTGCCTTACTATATGATTTTCAGGATATCGATAGCCGGTTATCCTGCCGCAACCTCGGGAACATATTTCGTAATGGAAATCGTCTCATCGTATGCGTTCTGGACAGCCTCATCGTGAGAAATCATAATGATGATTTTATCGCGCTTGACCTGTTCAATATACGCCATAAACAGCTTGACACTCTCTGCATCGAGTGCGGAAGTCGGCTCATCAAAAATCATAATATCCGGGTTTTTGAGCATTTGACGAAGGATAGAGATTTTCTGCTTCTCGCCACCGGAGATATTAGTCGATTTATCATTGATTTCCGTGTCAAGACCATCTGGGAGCTTATCAAAATAGCTGGTCAGACCAATCATTTTTCCGTATTGATAGATTTTCTCCCTGTCGTATTGACGACCAAGACAGATGTTGTTGTACAAGGTATCTTTCATCAACAGTGGTTCTTGCTCGGTAACACCGATAATGGTCTGCTTGCACTTGGTCAGGTTGATATCTTTGATGTCAATGCCGTCAAAGCAGATTTGACCGCGATAATCGCCCATGTACAATCCAAGCATCAAATTCAGCAAGGTGCTTTTTCCGGCTCCGTTTTCGCCGTACAGACCATATAGCTTTCCTTTTTGCAGGGAAAGGTTGAAATCCTTAAAGATGGGTTTCTCACCGTAATCGAAGCTCAAATTTCTGAATTCCACACAACTGATATTTGTCAGTTTGGCCGTTCCGTCTGCGTGGACTGGAACCCGAAGAAACTGTTCCAATTGGTCATAGGCGGCAAGCGTTCTCTGGAATTTCGCCCCTGCGCTCATTGTTATTTCGACATTTTCAACTAACAGTTCCACATATCGTAACAAAATAGTAAATGTTCCAACAGACAAGTCGCCATTTAGTATTCCTATTCCAACGAACACATACATACCAACCTTAGAAATGACTTTCGCTATCTTATTCACACTCAAGTACATAAGGCTGACCAAATTTGCATGATATTCGACTTTAACAAGTTCATCGATAGTAGTTGTCACTCTCCTGAGAAAGTAGTCATATATTCCATTGGTCTTGATAAATTTTGCTGCGCTAAACTGTTCCGTTCTTGCCGCAACCGATTTTGCGCCTTGCTCTTGAAGAGCAATACCAGACCGATATAAAAGAGGCGACAACTTATTGCACACTGCATAATTGATTACTATCATGATGAGCAGCAGAAGTGCAACTCGATACTCAATTTTAAGAACGATAAGGAAAACAGCGACGGTTGTAATATAAACATTCAAAAGCGTGCCAATCAACCAATAAAATAACATCACAACGGAACCACATGCTTCCCGAACTTTTTGGGAAAAATAGGAATCACTCTCTCGGCTAAGATAAGTCATCGAAGTTCTCTGTAGGTGCTGTATAACATCGCTTGAATAATACTGCGTATCGTGTACAAGCAAAACATCTTTCATGTGGGTAGAAAGTGATGGTAAGAAATACATACAGATTAAGGATATCGCAAGAACAGCAAGGTCAAGGAAGTAATCATTGTTGCCGGAGGGTGATACAATGGTATCAATGTAATTTGCCTCCAGCTGCGGTACTAACACATCAAAAATAATCGACGCAACCACAACCAAAATCCACACAATAAATAGTATGGGTCTTTGCAAGCTGTATTTCGCACCAATCCGAAATATCTTCCAAATATGTTTCATTTGCTTCTCCTCAAAATTATCCTCTCGTTTCAGGAGTAATGCTTATGAAAAGGAGTTCCAAAAATTGCGTTCGCAATCCTCAGGAACTCCTTTTTCACTTTACTGCGAAATACAGATTATCAATCCCATGTGTACATGCCACACTCGGTTTCTTTGAAGCTTTCACACTTTCCGCATTCTTCTTCGTAATTTTCCTGCTCGCAATTCACATCGTTCAAAACCAAATACTCCACAAATTCCACCTCCTTCTTTCAAAAATTCTTCAGCTTCGCTTTTAGAATGCTGTATTTTACGGGCAACATTTTTTAATCGTCGTTCAAATTGATATTTAGCCTCATCACAAATCTGCGCTTTATCAATCTGCCGTTTTCTTGGACAACCGCCAATACATATTGGAAGATACTTACAGACCGAACATTCTGCATCCAAAGTTGGGTCAAACATCATGTATGCCAAATATACACTATTTTTCGATTTGAATGATGTTTCATTTATGTTTCCGATGCTACTATCTTGATTTCCAATATTTTCCCAACATTTATACAGTGTTCCATCAGGACCAATCACATAGGAATTTATCCGGTCACAACTGCAGTAGCTATTTTTCCGTTTAGGATATTGATGGTTACTATTTGTTTCGTAACCACATTCCCTTATTCGACTCCCAAACTCATCTCTATGCACGAGATATTCATTGATAGAAAGGCATTTGCCCTCTTCATAAGTGCTTCCATTGTTTTCTACTCTCGCAACATATGGGGTGACTTTAGATGTTAGCCCTCTGTCCTTTATTTCATGGAGAATGCCCTCAAGATTTCCACAGTTTTCTCTATCGACATTTATCCGAAGGTGAACCGGAATGAGGTCATCTTTGAGTTCCGTTAAATTACGCATTATCCGCCCAAAGGTCGGCATTCCATTTTGGAGAGGCCTGCGTTTATCGTGCGTTGCCTCATCACCATCAATTGTGATTTGTATGGAAGATACCTGACAGCGTTTGAGCAGTTCCAAATTTTCCCTGGTCAGATTGTATCCATTGGTAATAATGCCTGCATGATAGCGGATACCATTTCTTTTGCAGACTTCGATGAAAATTTTGCTGAGCCGTTCGATTGTACCGGTATTCATTAGCGGTTCGCCGCCATACCATGTTATACTCAACACACGCAAAGTCTTCGCTTGCCTCTCAACAAAATCTGCTATATTCTTTTCGGTTTTTTCATCCATATAGCAATTATGGATGACATCTTTTTCATAGCAATAGATACATCTAAAGTTACAGTCCGAGGTAACAGCAATGGTTAGTCCCAGCGCACGAGTATCAAATCTGGCAGCATACATATCATGCCGAATGATATCCACCTCATTCAGATCATCTGCAATCAGGAAATTTCCTTTTTTCAGATTCTCGACGAGGGCTTCCTCGTCCATTGGTGTTCCGGCTTCTTTAAAAGCTGCATATTTTTTGTAGCTTTTCTCGTCCATCAGTGCCATCGAGTTTGACAGCGCGTTATATGCAATATACTTTCCGTCCTCGTATTCATACGGAAAGAAGAAGTTATATTTTGAAGGCTTCACTTTCTTCGCTCCTTCCCTCAATTTCCCGTTCATCGTAGCAAAATCACACAAAAATGACCATAGCAAAGTAGGCAAAATTTTATTGCCAGCTTTGCTATGGTGTTTTTCTTATGGATTTGATAATATGTTCAGCTATAACGAAACAACACAACCCATACATGAGGAGGAACAATCTAATGAAACACTTTTTAAGATGTATTGTATCCACAGCTGTGGCACTTGCCATCTGCCTGTCCGTAGTGGTTTCCGCCGATACCGCATCCACTACCGATGCAGATGAGAACCCGTATATCCAGACCTTTGGCGATGACTGGGAGAAAGACGGCGAAGGTCGGAACTAAATTTCTAAAGCAGTTCCATAGCGGTTTTGGTAATGGTTCGCAATATGCCGCTGCCCTGCGCAGTCCCCGGAAATAACGGCGGCGGCATACGCAAGTGTGAGCAGCGTGGACACTTCGCGCTCCGCATCCGTTCGTTCCCTCTCCGGGTACACTTGCAGTTGGTGTTCCATGTTCCAGGCGTGGTCATAAAGATACAGTGCCAACCTTGCACTGTTGTGATTGTCTAACGACATTTCCAGAGCGTGCAGGTCCAATTTGCTTGCTTCCTCATACATCCCCAAGTCGCCCAAATTACTGCTAATTCTCTTCAGAATACGCGTGTACAGGTCCTCGTAATAGGCCGGGTCTGCCCCCGTACTCTCCATACATTTTTTCACATAATACAGAACAGACAGTGCCTTCCGGTGCTGTCTTTCTCTTTTGTACAATTGCGAACAGGTCGACAGAATACAAAATTCGTTAATGGAAAGTGCGGTGGTTGGCCACGCATCAATCGTTTCCAGAGGCCGGGGAAGCGTGAGGCGCAGGGCATCCTTCTCTCCCTCCAATCTCTCCTGTAAAGATATCCATTGTGGGTCATCCTGCGGCAAATCACTCCGGATTGCAGCATCCTGCGTAACGAGATACTGCCGATTGGTCAGCGTGTCCGGTACGCGGCCACACAGCTGTGCATACAACGCCGTCATCCGCGCAAGGTCGCCCTTGAGTATCGCTCGACCGAGTTCACTACGCAACAGATAATCCTCGTATCTATTCGTAATGATTTCATAATCGTACCGCTCACCGGACATATTGACCCTCTGCAACAGTAGCTTTCTCTTTCGTTTCTGCAAAGAGCTGTTGCGATTTTCGATTCTCGAAATTGTGGTGACATCACAAATCCCATCGGCCAAATCGGCTTGCGAAATTCCCAGAAATTTTCTCCGGTCGCGAATCACCTGATTGACACAATAGACATTTCCGCGCTCCTCATAGGGAATGAGCAGATTGCACGGTGGCTTTCCCATCGCTTGTATCTGTTTCAAACGCGCTAACAATCGTTGGGGACGCTGGTCACAGATATGTAATGCATCGAACAACCGCTGTTTCCATTCCAACAGTCGCTCGTAAGCAAACAGCCGTTTCTCCGTCGTTAGCTCTGTTAAAACTTCTTCACACAAGGCAAGTGCAGGCGAAAAATTCCCGTATTTGTATTCATAGGCGATGATATGACATGCTATGTAAGGAAGTAGATACACCCGTTCCCGTGTTTCGTAGCGGGATTTCGTCAAACAGCGGTACAAAGAACGAAAATCCTCTATCACCGTTTCTATCCCATGCAGTTCTTCTCGTATTTTCAAGATAGCAAACAATAAATGTCCTTCCATACGACTCAGCAATAGTGCATCCAGAGGCACTACCCCATAGTCAGGGTGTGAAAGACGCAGTGCTGATTCCAGCAAGGGAAGTAGTTCCACAACGGTTGCTCCTTGGCGTGAACGCAGGTTTATCTCCGCTACCAAAATAAATTGTTGCGCCAAAACGCCGCGTTCTCCTGCTGGATAGCCTGCGATGGCGGTGGCCGCAGCGTTGACATCCCCCGTTTTTAACAATGAAAGAATCGTTTTCCTTTGTTTCCAAGCGCAAAATTCATCCCAATCCAAAATCCGTTCAAACAGTTCTGCAGGCTTACCAAGTCGTTCCAGAAGCGCGTCTGTCAGCATCTTATCCGCTTCCCGTTCGCCTGACTCCACACGATTCAGATAGGTGGTACTACACAAACCCAATGCCAATTGGTCCAGTGTAATGCCTTCATATGTACGAATATCTCCAATAAAGCACCCCATGCGGTCAACGAAACATTGGTCATAGGTATGATTGCTACTTTGCATATGGTTTCCTCCTTGCGCGCATTGGCACATCCATGATAGCACCGTAGCCACCGCTTTTCAAGCGCAGAGCCCTTTGCTGTGTACCGTTTCGTTTACTGGATATACGCCACAATTTGCAGGAGCAGGGACACCGAACCGACATGATAGCCACTGATACCGTACACGGTATTTCCGTTTTTGTCGCACACGACTGCCAACGGCGGTGTATCGGGGTCACAGGTGAGATGGCGCGCCGTCATCTCCAAATCAAATGCCCAGTCATCCAACAGCACACGGACAAACGGCAGTTGCTCCAATGCCAACGCAAGCGTACGCTGTTGGACACTGTCCCGACCGCGCAACAAAAATTGAATCGACACATCGACTGCTTGCAGTGCATCACGCGCCGCAAGCAGTTCGTTTAGGATATGCTCCGTCGGCTCATTGCCCTCCTCCAACCAGAACAACAGGGTGGGACGGCCGTTTCCGTGGCAGATATCCGCCACCGTTTCCCCCTCCAGCGTAACGGCGGACATGGGGGGCAATGCCTGACAGCGCAACATATCTGCCAATTCGTAGGAGCGGAAGAACAGAGGTACGCTCTGTCGCTCACCGACCTCCAGCACTATCTCACGGCAAGCAGAAAATTGGTTGCCATTCGGCAGACGCACCACTGTCTGCAACCGATAGTGACCTGTCCGCAACACAAGCGTCAACACGCCCCCCTTCCAACCTTCATCCTCCAAGTGTAGGAGCGTCCAACCGTCCTCGTCACGGCGTGAGAGTGTCCAATTCTGGCGGTACTGCGCCGTATCCGCATCCCCCACCGTAAGGCAGAGCGTGGCGGTGTCCTCGCGCTGTACGGTGTGCCATGTGCCATCCTGATAGTATTCTGGTGTGCCATCCATCGGGCGCAGACGCGCAGGAATCCCCATCGTGCGCAAGATGGCAACATAGAGAATCTGGAAACTGTGCCAATCACAGCGGTGTGTCTGCCAAGCCTGTATCGGGGTACAAGTGAGGTTTACATAGGTGCGCTCCGAGGATATCGTCATATCACCCAACAGTGCATGGTAGAGGGCAACAGGGTCTTTCGGAGCATGTGGTGGAAAGACAGATACCAGTGTTTGTCGCCAAGCAGTCAACGGTTCTAACCCGATACGCGGACAGAGGACATAGGGGATATAGATAGCATCGGGTAGTTCCCCCTGTGGGGCGACGGTATCCAGATGGGACTGCAAGACCTCCGCTGTGGCATCGCGCAAATCCTTTTCCGACAAGCTCCGCAACATCGCTTCGCGCCGTGGGTCGGTATCCCTCTCTAAAAATTGACGAATCTCTGGCATATTCCCACGCGCAGCGCGGAACAACTCTCCATAGGGGCTATCGTTGTCGATTGCAGAAAACAGGGTAGCAAGGCGTGTTTCGCGCATAGCGCGTCCCTCCGCAAGAACGGCGGCGCGGTCGTGCTTCTGTGCCTCCGTCAGGACAGCACGGTGCAAGGGTGCATCCACTGGTGCAATATAGTCCACGCAATGCCATTCGGTATCTAGGTTGTGGTGGGCAGACAGGTCGAGGGTAATCGTGTCCTGCAACGCTGTACAGTCACATTCGGCGGAGTAAGTCCCCCACTGCACTGCCACATGAAAATCACCGTGTCCCAGCGCGATGGACACCTCACCCCGACTATCTGTTAGTAAGGTAGCGATGGTATGGAAACTCG
>JAZRID010000399.1:0-5319 GCA_045645125.1 Oscillospiraceae bacterium
CCGCTTGGCCTCCGACTTACTGTCCTTGCTGATACCTTACCCCCCAGCAGAAAGGCCAGTAGAGCTACCGTCAGGGTTTGATAACACCTTTTATCCGCCGAATATGGAGAAAGTTCCCCAGAGGCTAGCCATCGTCCGAGCAAATCGTTATATGATCGACCATGTGGATTATCTGATCGCTTATGTATGGCATCCAGGGAGTAACGCACGGAATCTCGTTGAATATGCCAGAAAGCGGGAAGCAAGGCACTTGATTCGGATTACTATTTTGTGATTTATAGTGAGAACAGAGAAATATAAAAAACCGCCGTGGTACCGAAATACCAAGGCGGTTCTGTTTTTGTGCAACGATATTAAGTTGTCATTCCTTGGTTCAGCAAGGTGAGGATTTGCCGTTTATAGTCCAGAAATTCTGCGGTCAACGGGAAGTCACTCCGCCGCGGTTTTGGTTCTCGCACGACAATCTCCCCCGTAATCTCGCCTGGGGAGCCAGATAACAGATAGATGCGGTCGGACAGGAGAATGGCTTCCTCAATGTCATGGGTGATGAACAGGGTTGACAGTTGGATATTCTGCATCACATCGAGATACCACCTGTGTACTGCACTCTTGGTCAGCGTGTCTAACGCAGAGAATGGCTCGTCCAACAGCGCAACCTCCTGCGAAAACAGATAGGTTCGCAACAGGGCTGCGCGCTGGCGCATACCGCCCGACAGTTGGGCAGGATACTTCTTCTGCGTCCCCTCCAACCCGAACTGCGCGAACAGCGGGGACACCTGTCGCCGTGCCTCTTGTTTCTTCTTGCCCTGCAACAGCAGGGGCAGTGCCACATTATCCTCTATCGTCCGATACGGCAACAGCAAATCTTTCTGTAGCATATAGCTGATATGGCCAGGCTGATGGGTGATGTCTTTCCCGTCCAACAAAACCGCACCGCTATCTGGTTGCAATAGTCCCGAAATGATATGGAACAGTGTCGTTTTACCGCCACCGCTGACACCCAACAGACACACCAACTCTCCACGGTGGAGGGTAATCGACACATCCTGCAACACTGGTTTTCCGTCAAAGCTCTTGCTGATATGGTTTACTTCTAATTTCTGCATCGTAGCCTATCAATCGGGGAGATACTCGTTTGTGAAGCCGTAATTAGGGTCAATTTCTTCTGCCAGCAGGTTGTTTTCATTGAGCCAGTGGAAGAAAGCCGCCCAGCGTTCCGCGTCAAATTCACCCCATCGCGTTGCATCGGATATGTATTCTGCGGCCAGATACGCCTGACTTGCATATACGAGGTCACGATTGGATTTCAATTCGGGAGCAGCATCCATCAAAATATCCGCCGCCTCTCTGGGATTTTCGACAGCATAGGTATACCCCTTGGAGAGTGCGGACAAAAATGCCTTGGCAGTTTCAGGGTTCTCCTGTAACCAAGCGTTGTTGCCGATAATCACAGGCGTATAGTAGTCAAAAACGGGGTCGATATCGGCAAAAGCGAAGTAATCAGTATCCAGTCCTGCCACTTCACACGCGACACCTGCCCAGCCATAGAAAATCCAAATGGCATCGACAGAGCCACTTTGCAGGGCAGATACTTCATCGGTCACCGTGGAAGGAATCAGTTCCACCAAGTCGAAATTACCGCCGTCCGCCACCATGACATCCCGAATGGTGGCTTTCTCTACATCCAAATCCCAAGTAGCATATTTTTTGCCCTCAAGCCCCTTGGGCGTATCCATGCCTTCCCCAGCGCGTGAAACGATACCAGAGGTATTATGTTGCATCACGGCGGCAACGGCGGTCACTGGCATAACGGCATCGCCCACAAAGGCAGGAGCCAGAGAATCTTGGAAGGACACACCAAACTGCGCCTTGCCAGACGCAACCAAGGGAACTGCACCATCTTCGGGTGGTTGCACAATCTCGACATTCAGACCAGCTTCTGCAAAGTACCCCTTGGCCTGTGCCACAAAGATACCCGTGTGGTTCGTGTTCGGGGTCCAGTCGAGAACAATCGTGATGGGTTCTCCCCCGTTCTGGTCTTTGTCAGTGGTGCCGCCACAGCCGACCAAACTGCACAGCAGTCCGAGGGACAGCAGAATCGCAATTAACTTTTTCATACATTTCATATCGTTTCTCCTACTTCTTTTTATCCAAATGACGATACGGCATACATTTTTTCTCTGTAAACTCCACCAGAGCCATCAAAGCCAGAGAAATCGCGGAGATAAGAAAAATCACAGCGAACATCTTGTCAAAGGCAAAGGCTTTTTTTACTCTGGTCATATACACGCCCAAGCCACCGAAACCGCCGAGCCACTCGCTGATAACGGCACCCACGACACTGTAGGCGGCGGCAATGCGCAAGCCCGAAAACAGTTGTGGCAAAGCGGAGGGGAATTTGATGTGTCTGAAAATTTGCAGACGATTCGCCCCCATTGCGCGCAACAGGTCAATCGCATCGGTATCGGCACTGCGAAATCCATCCAACAGTCCTACGGTGACAGGGAAGAAGGTAGAAATGACAATCAAAATAATCTTAGGTGTCATCTCATAGCCAAACCACAGTACCAACAGCGGTGCAATCGCCACTGAGGGAATGGTCTGCGTGATAATGAGGAGCGGATAAAATGCCTTGTAGAGTGTATCAAAGGCATCCATGAGTACGGCGACCAGAAACCCCACCCCCACACCGAACACCAGACCGATAAACGCCTCTTGCAGTGTGATGATAGCGTTTTCCCACAGCAATGGCAACTCGTCCACGAAAGCCTGTAGTACCTGTATGGGGGATGGCAGGAGATACTGTGGAACCCATCCCACCACACAGACCAACTGCCACAGGAGCAACAGGGCAACGACCGCCACAATAGATGGCAGATTACGCTTCCGCATATTTGCCAATCTTCTTGTCGATGGTCAGGATGTCGCCCTCTGGACGGTATACCACTTTGACATAGGCGGACACTTTCTCCGCCCCTGCGCGGATGGCGATATGCTGACACTCTTTCACAATGTCCATCAGCTGGTCGTAGTCGTCGCCCTCGATGGTGGTTTCAAACGGCCCGACATGGCAGTGTAAGCCACTGCTCTTGATGTAGGCGATGACCTCATCCACGATGCGGATAAGGTCCTCTTGGTTCTTCGCTACGGGAAGGACTTGGATTGCAATGCTTGCTTTCATACGGATTACCTCCAAAAAATATTTGTATGATTATCTTGTAAAACAAATGTGTAGTCTACTGGGCCAGAACCTTTCCCCAAATTCAGCATTTCTGCTAAAGCACCAGAGATATAGTCTTTTGCTCTTCGTACGGCTTCCGCAAGTGGAAAGCCCTTAGCGAGATTGGCTGCAATGGCACTGGAAAGGGTACAGCCTGTCCCGTGGGTATTGGGATTATCGATGCGCTTCCCCTCAAACCAAATATACGCCCCGTCAGCATACAGCAAATCATCTGCATCGTTGCTTCTGTGACCACCTTTGAGCAGGACGGCACAATGGTAGCGGTCGCCAATCTGTTTCACCACCGTCATCATGTCCCCTTTGGATGCAATGGTCAGTCCAGAGAGGACTTGCGCCTCAGGGATATTGGGCGTTACTAATGTTGCGATAGGCAACAGTTCTTCCATCAAAGTCTGCACTGCACCGTTTTTTATCAGAGCAGAACCAGAAGTTGCCACCATGACAGGGTCAACAACGACATTCTTTGCATCGTAGTATCGCAATCTGTCTGCAATGACATGAATGAGGTTGCTCGCTGGTGCCATGCCAATTTTGACGGCATCGGGATAAATGTCCTCGAATACGGCATCTAGTTGTTGTTGCAAAAAGGTCGGTGTTGTTTCTTGTATTGCTCTCACACCAGTTGTATTCTGCGCGGTCAGTGCGGTAATGGCACTCATCGCATATACACCATGCACCGTCATGGTTTTCAAATCAGCTTGTATCCCAGCTCCCCCACTACAGTCACTGCCTGCAATCGTCAATGCTGTTTTCATACTACACGCTCCTTGTATCGCGACACAACGCGGTGTCCCCACTGCTGTCTTTCATGGATACAATGACTTCATCTGCAAGTTCTTCGATGGTCTGCCAGTTTTTCGCAGCACTGTCGTCGTACACGCCGACCACATAGTATCCTGCTTCTTTGGCGGTCTGCACCGCATACAGGGCATCCTCATAAACAGCAATTTCCTCTGGTACCGCTTGCAGTCTTTTGGCAGACGCATGGTAGACAAGAGGGTTTCTTTTCCCAGCTCCCACCGTTTCGCAGGAAAGCAGAAATGCAAAATAATCTCGTACGCCTAGTCTAGCCAGACAGGATTCCATCAGAGGCTCTGCCACCGCCGAGGCAACACACATACGGACACCCCTGTGATGTAACATCTGTAGATACTCCCGTACACCAGCTTTCAGCGGAATATCGTTTCGGTAATGCTCGTCCATCATGGCATTCATTTCTGCTTCTGGATTCCCAGATAGACCAAACTCTTGTTGAAACAGAGCCGCGGATTCCGACAGTGTCATCGGTCGAATGCGCTCCAAAATATCTGTCGGGATATGTTCTATGCCCTTGCTCCCTAAATATTCCGAAGCGAGATGCTTCCAAAAAACCATCGAATCAACGAGTGTCCCATCCATATCGAAGATGGCGTATTTCTTATCCATTGGCAACCATTTCACTTGCGAGTTCCAGAAGCTGTGCCGTTGCCTTGCCAGGATTTTCTGCAGCAAAGATGGCAGATACCACCGCAACACCATCCACACCGCTGCCAGCCAGTTCCATCAGATTGTTGGCATGGATACCGCCGATGGCGACCACAGGAATCGAAACCGCACTACTAATTTCTTTCAGCTTCTCTACGGTTAGCGTTCTGGCATTTTTCTTGGTGCTGGTTCCAAACACGGCACCCACACCGATATAATCTGCACCTGCGTTTTCCGCGGCAATGGCTTCCGCCACGGTTCCAGCGGAGATGCCCAAAATTTTGTTTTCTCCCAGCATACTGCGGATATCTCGCCCTTTGATATCAGACTGCCCCACATGGACACCATCTGCGTCAATCGCAAGCGCGATTTCCACGCTGTCATTCACCACATAGGGCACCTTATACTGCGCGCAAAGTGCTTTCAATTTTGCCGCTTCGGCTTCAAAGGAATCGGCATCCAAGTCCTTTTCTCGAATCTGTAGGAAAGTTGCACCGTTGGCTAACACCTCCCCACAGACGGACAGGAGCGTCTGTCCCTCTTTCAACCAACTTTGGTCGGTCACGGCATAGAGAAGCATTCCCTTGCGTATCTCATCTTTTGTAAATTTCATA
>JAZRID010000400.1:0-2305 GCA_045645125.1 Oscillospiraceae bacterium
ACCATCCTTGCGAAAAACACCGCCATTCAGTACGGCGACACCAAGATTAACATTGTCGACACCCCTGGCCACGCCGACTTCGGTGGCGAGGTCGAGCGTATTCTCAAGATGGTCAACGGTGTCATTCTATTGGTCGATGCCGCCGAGGGTCCTATGCCCCAGACCCGTTTTGTTTTGAGCAAGGCACTTTCTCTGGGACACCGTGTTATTGTTGTTGTCAACAAGATTGACCGCCCCGACCAGCGTATCCACGAGGTTGTGGACGAGGTCTTGGAACTGCTGATTGAGTTGGATGCTACTGACGACCAACTCGACAGCCCCATGCTCTTCTGCTCTGGCCGTCAGGGTACAGCCGCCTACAGCCCCGACGATACAGGCGTGGACCTCAAGCCTCTCTTTGACACCATTTTGGAGTATATCCCTGGCCCTGAGGCAAACGAGGATGCCCCCTTCCAGATGTTGGTCAGCTCCATCGACTACAACGAGTTTGTAGGCCGTATCGCCATCGGCCGTATCGAGCGCGGTGTTATTAAGCAGAATCAGGAGATTGCTGTCTGTAACTACCACAATGCCGATGTTGCCCCCAAAAAGGCAAAGGCAGTCAGCATCTACGAATTTGACGGTCTGGGCAAAAAGACCGTAACCCAATCCACCGCTGGCAACATCATCGCCATGAGTGGTATTGGTGATATCACCATTGGTGACACCATCTGCGCCGTTGCCTCCCCCGAACCCCTGCCCTTTATTCAGATTTCCGCCCCCACGATGGAGATGACTTTCTCCATCAATGACTCCCCCTTTGCAGGACGCGAGGGTAAGTTCGTCACCTCCCGTCAAATTCGCGAGCGACTGATGCGCGAAACGCTCAAGGATGTTTCCCTGCGCGTCACCGAGTTGGAGGGTGCGATGGATGCGTTCAATGTCGCAGGACGCGGTGAGATGCACCTGTCCATTCTCATAGAAACCATGCGCCGTGAGGGCTATGAGTTCCAAGTTTCTCCGCCCCGTGTACTGTACCGCGAGATTGATGGTGTCCTCTGCGAGCCCATTGAGCGGCTGGTGGTGGATGTCCCCTCCGACAGTGTCGGTGCCGTCATCGAGAAGATTGGCTCTCGCAAGGGCGATTTGTTGGAGATGAACCCCGTCGGCGAGCGTATGAAGATTGAGTTTTTGGTTCCTGCACGCGGTCTGTTCGGCTATCGCAACGAATTTCTGACCGACACCAAGGGCGAGGGCATCATGGCAAGCGTGTTCGACAGCTATGCACCGTTCAAGGGCGAACTGAGCCGTCGCAATACTGGTTCGCTGATTGCCTTTGAAACTGGCGAAAGTGTCACCTACGGTCTGTTCAACGCACAGGAGCGCGGTGCGCTGTTCATCGGTGCTGGTGTGCCTGTCTATGCTGGCATGGTGGTCGGTGTCAGCCCCAAGTTGGAGGATATCTCCGTCAATGTCTGCAAGAAGAAGCAGTTGACCAATATGCGCGCAAGTGGCAGTGACGATGCCCTGCGCCTCGTACCGCCCAGACATCTGAGCTTGGAGCAGTGCTTGGAGTTTTTGGCAGACGATGAGCTGTTGGAAGTCACCCCCAAGACGCTCCGCATCCGCAAGCGTATTCTTGACCACGAGAAGCGCATGAAGGCCCTCAAGGGTGGCAAGAAGTAAGTAGTAGGAATCCACGAATGAACCATCAGATAACCTTTCTCTATCTCGCCTGTCAGACTTGCCAAGCGAAGATTCACTGCGAACAATGTGGTGCAGATGTCGCCAATGCGTTGCTACAGATGGACGGTATTGACAGCGTAGCAATCAATATGGTCGCCAAAACGCTCGCGGTCAGCGGAAACATTTCTGGCGACGATTTGGAGATGAAACTGGAAGACCTCGGTTTTCTGATAGACTAAAACAAAGTAAGGGAGTGTTGCCCATGAAGGTAACACTCCCATTTTTTATACAATTACATCTGTACCAACTCTTGCGCTGGCTTTTCGCAGGGCGCGATATGGGTGACATGGAGTACAGGGCCATCGTCCTCGCCGTAGGGGTCAAAGTGTTCGGTGTGGCATACGGCAGTAATTTCCACCCAACACGCCTCAGGGATATGGCTCACATCCGCGCCGACACAGGCGACTGCCAGAAAGCTCATATCATCCTCACAGCACACCATCGCGAAGCGTCCGGGGGTGAAATAGTCCCCGTACTGGGGCGGTTTGAGCATCTGTGCCTTATACCGCACCGTTTTCCCCTCATACATCTCAGGGTTGTCCATAATTTCCACGAACCAGAACCCATATTCCTCATCCTT
>JAZRID010000401.1:0-5767 GCA_045645125.1 Oscillospiraceae bacterium
CCAGTACATCTACCGTTGGCTCAAGCGCTATGACGGAACGCTGGCATCACTGGCGGATCGTTCTCACCGTCCTCACAGCCACCCTAATCAGCACACGAACGAGGAGATTAAGCTAATCCTCAATATGCGCCGCAGGAATCCAAACAGCGGTATTGTTGTGTTCTGGCTCAAGCTGCGTCTGAGAGGCTACACGCGCTCCATTTCCGGTTTATACCGCTTTCTCCAAAAGCGAAACGCTATGGCATCAAAGTTGCCGAATCCGAAGAAATATACCCCGAAACCTTACGAACAAATGCAGTATCCCGGTCAGCGTGTTCAAATTGATGTCAAATTCGTTCCGCAGGTCTGTATTGTCGGACAGGATGAGCCGACTCAGTGGTATCAGTATACTTTTATCGACGAATATAGTCGTTTTCGTTATCTGGAAGCCTTTCCGGATCACAGCACATATTCTTCATCTCTGTTCATTAAGCACTGTGTTCAGCGTTTTCCTTATGCCATCGAGTGCATCCAGACGGACAATGGCTGCGAGTTTACAAATCGCCTTGCCAATACAAAAAATCCGAAGCCAACACTCTTTGAGAACACACTGGCACAGCTCGGTATTCGGCACAAGCTGATTAAGCCTTATACACCAAGGCACAACGGAAAAGTTGAACGCAGTCACAGAAAGGATAACGAGGAATTCTACGCTTCCCATCGCTTCTACTCGTTCGAGGATTTCAAAAAGCAGCTCGCAGTTCGTGAGCGATCATACAACCATTTCCCTATGAGACCGCTCAACTGGAAGTCTCCTAAACAGGTCTTATCTCAGTTTACTTCCGTGTAACGCATCATTGACAAACCTACAGTGCAAAAAGACGCTCAATTTATAAATCAAGATTGCTTTCTATGAAAAAACTTTACAGCAAACTTGACACATGACAAATAGTGTGATATAGTAGCGCGGTCAAATTCTTCTGTAACCTGAGGTAGTTATGAAAGAACAAATGAAGATAGAAATTCTGAAACTGAAAGAAGAAAAGAATGCCGTCATTCTGGCACATTACTATGCGCCAGACGAGGTGCAGGAAATTGCCGATTATGTGGGAGATTCCTACTATCTTGCCAAAATTGCCAAGGAAAGCACAGCAGATATCATTGTATTCTGCGGTGTATACTTCATGGGCGAGAGTGCAAAGATACTGAACCCCGACAAAAAGGTTCTGATGCCCGACCTTACAGCAGACTGTGCTATGGCGCATATGGTTGCTATGGGAAAAATCGAAGAAATGCGGAGAAAATATGAGGACCTTGCTGTCGTTTGCTATATCAATTCCATAGCGGAATTGAAAGCAAAAAGCGATGTTTGCGTGACATCCTCCAACGCTATCTCTATCGTAAAATCGTTGCCAAACCAAAATATATTCTTTATCCCTGATAAGAACCTGGGTGGCTTTGTTGCTGAGAATGTTCCTGAAAAGAATATTATTTTGAATGACGGTTACTGTCCTATCCATGCGGCCATTACTGCCAAAGAGGTAAAGGACGAAAAACAGAATCATCCGAATGCGCTTGTGTTGGCACATCCCGAATGTGAAGCGGAGATTTTGGCTATCTCTGATTACATCGGAAGCACGGCAGGCATTATCGCTTACGCATTGGAAAGCACCTGTGAGGAGTTTATTATTTGCACGGAATACGGAGTAGAATTCAAATTGATGGGCGATAATCCCACAAAGAAATTCTATTTCCCGATGAACCGTCCCTGCTGTGCCGATATGAAGCGCAATACGCTTGAGAAGCTTCTTCATGTCTTACAGACGGAGGAAAATGAAATCCTAGTTGACGACGCGTTGCGAGAGGACTCTCTCGTTCCGCTGGATAGGATGTTGGCACTTGCAAGGTGATAGCATGAAACCAGATGTTTTAGTTGTGGGAAGCGGTGTTGCAGGTCTTTACTGTGCGCTGAATCTCCCACAGGAAAAAAATGTAATCATTGTAACAAAGAACAAGGCGTGCAAAAGTGACTCATATCTTGCGCAAGGCGGTATCTGTGTTTTGCGTGATGAGAGTGATTACGATGCTTTCTATGAGGATACAATGAAGGCAGGACACTATGAAAACAATCCCGATTCCGTCCACATTATGATTCATTCCTCGCAAGAGGTGATTTCTGACCTCGTATCCTTTGGGGTTCGCTTTGAGAAGAACGGCAAGGAATTTACATACACAAGAGAAGGGGCGCACTCGCATCCCCGTATTCTCTTCCACGAGGATGAAACGGGAAAAGAGATTACCTCCCACCTTCTTGAAACGGCAAGAAACAGAGAAAACATCTCCATCATTGAAAACTATACAATGGTTGACCTCATCTGTGAGAACAACGAATGTCATGGTATTATTGGACACGATGAAAATGGTATCTATTCCGCCATTCAAGCTGATTATACCGTGCTTGCAACAGGTGGCATTGGTGGTATCTTCGAGCACTCCACCAACTATAAGCACCTGACTGGTGATGCGATTGCACTTGCTCTCAAATACGGCATCAAGCTTCAGCATATCGACTATATTCAAATTCATCCTACTACGCTGTATACCGAAAAGGAAGGTCGAGAGTTTTTGATTTCCGAGTCGGTGCGTGGAGAGGGCGCAATTTTGCTTAATTTCAAGGGAGAGCGTTTTGTCGATGAGCTGTTGCCGCGTGACATGGTTGCAAACGCCATCTTCGCTGAAATGAAAAAAGAAGGAAGCAAACATGTCTGGCTCTCCATGGCCCCTATTCCCGAAGAAGAGATTAGAACACACTTCCCCAATATCTATCAGCGTTGTCTGGAAGAAGGATATGACGCAACGAAAGAACCGATTCCAGTCGTGCCGTCACAGCATTACTTTATGGGCGGTATATATGTTGATAGATATAGCAAAACATCCATGAATCGTCTATATGCGGCAGGAGAAACGGCCTGCAATGGCGTTCACGGCAGAAACAGATTGGCAAGTAATTCGCTTTTGGAAAGCATGGTATTTGCAAAGCGAGCCGCACGCCATATCATCGACGGATATACGGCACGGAAAACCGATAGGAAAATCACGATTGACGAAGCGCAATATAAAAACTATCAGGAAGAATATAAGTTCGCCGTTCTTGCGGCAATCGAAAAAGAGAGGCTAAGCCATGAATAGTATCACGATGAAAATGAACGCTGACGAGCTAATTTTGCAAGCTCTCAGAGAGGATATCACAAGCGAGGATATTACCACGAATTCCGTTATGCGACAGTATCAAGCGGGCGAAGTGGACCTTATCTGCAAGCAGGACGGCGTGATAGCAGGTCTGAATGTTTTCAAGAGAGTTTTTGAACTTCTCGATGACAAGACAGAAGTCATCTTCTATTGCAAGGATGGAGATTTTGTGAAACAGGGCGAAAAGATTGGCCTTGTGCGCGGAGATATTCGTGTGCTTCTCTCTGGTGAGAGAACGGCTCTCAACTACTTGCAAAGAATGAGCGGCATCGCAACCTACACGAGAGAGATTGCAGACCTGCTCAAGGGAACGAAAACCAAGCTTCTTGATACAAGAAAGACAACGCCCAATATGCGTATCTTTGAAAAATACGCGGTCAAGGTTGGCGGCGGATATAACCACAGATATAACCTCAGTGACGGTATTCTCTTGAAGGATAACCATATTGGGGCAGCTGGCGGCGTTAAGGAAGCCGTCAGAATGGCGAAGGAATACGCTCCTTTCGTTCGTAAGATTGAGATTGAGGTTGAGAACCTTGCTATGCTGATGGAAGCACTGGAAGCAGGTGCGGATATCATTATGCTTGACAATATGAGCGTAGAGGATATGAAAAAGGCGGTTGCGCTTTGCCGTGGCAAGGCTGAAACAGAGTGTAGCGGCAATGTAACGAGAGAGAATGTGGCAAGACTTGTCGATATCGGTGTGGATTATATTTCAAGCGGTGCTTTGACACATTCTTCTCCCATTCTTGACCTCTCACTGAAAAATCTGCACGCAATATAAGGAGGATGTAATGAAGGTAGCCGAAAGAAGAAAAGCAATCGTAAACCTCCTCCTGTCCGCCAATGGACCAATTTCGGGCAGCGAGCTTGCGCAGGAATTTGATATATCCCGTCAAATCATTGTACAGGATATTACTGTGCTGAAAGGTATGGGATACGAGATACTTTCTACGAGCCAAGGTTACATCATGCAGAAATCACCTCTCTCGGAGAGAGTGTTCAAGGTTCGTCATACAACAGAACAAACCGAGGATGAACTCTCTTGTATCGTTAATCTCGGTGGTACGGTAGTGGATGTGTTCGTATGGCACAAAGTGTACGGCAAGATAGGAGTCGCCCTTAATATTTTCTCTCAAATGCATATCAAGCAGTTTTTAGAGGGTGTGAGAACAGGCCAGTCCACCGAGCTGATGCACATCACGGGTGGATACCACTATCACACTGTCCGTGCCGATAGCGAAGCCATTCTTGACCGTATTGAAGTTGCACTCGTCGAGAGGGGCTATATTGTTCCCGAAATTTGATACGATATAAGGCTCCTACCATAGCGGTGGGAGCCTCGTGTCATATTGAGAGAGAAATATATAATTGTCGCAACAGGATACTCACTTCATAAACTTGTCGATGGCCATGCAGAGGTTATCAATGGAGGCTTGGTCGCCTGCCGATACGGCATCCACGACACAGTGGCGCATATGGTCCTTGAGAATCACTTTGCCCGTGCTGTCGAGTGCAGAGCGCACCGCCGCCAATTGCACCAATACCTCGGAGCAGTCGCGCCCCTCCTCTACCATGCTCTTGACTTTCTCCAGATGACCGATGGCGCGCGCCAGACGGTTGATGACCGCTTTTTGGTTCTCGTGGACATGGCCGTGTCCGTGGGGCAGGCCGTGCTCGTGCATATATTCGTGGGTGTGTTCGGGATGGTCATGGTGGTGCGTGTCGTGGTGGTGTTCGTTGTTGTGTGTGTGGTCGTGTGTATGGTCATGGGTATGCTCGTGGCAGTGTTCGTGAGCCATGTGCGCGCCCTCCTTTTTTGGTCGATTTGACAGTGATTATAGCACAAATTCCCCATTCCCACAAGCCTCCACAGGGGATGGAAAAAGGCTCCCCTCATGCCATGCACAAGGGGAGGCTTTCCATCTTTATTAGGGTGTTTGTACAAAAAGTTCGTAGAGCAGTACAGTTTCTTCTTCGGAGAGTTCACAGCCCTGTACGACCTGTTCCAGATGCTCCACACCGTTCACGGTAATCTGTTCGGAGGTATACAGCGATTTGATGTCCAGTAGGCTCTGTAAGGTCTTCTCATCTGAGAAGCGAAATTCCCCTCTGGAAAACCAATAATCGTTTTCTTCGGCATCGAAGAATCGAATACTGTAATCGTAACCTGCACCTCTGTCCTTTTGGTGCGTTTTGAGTGCCACCGAGGTGATATCTTCGGAGGAAATTTCCTCTGTCAACTGATTCCACACATTATACCGCTGGATTCGTCCGTCGTCTGTCAGACAAATTCTCCCAGACAACGACAGTCCAAACAACAGGGAGAAAAAGACAAATCCGAGCAACCAAAGGCAAAATTTCTTTTGACGGCGACGGCGTTTTTGACTTCTACTTTCCTGAAAATCGCGCTCCCAAGGATGTCTGCCCCAGCCTCTATGTGGGGGAAAGTACCATGCGTAGAGCAAAAAACTGGGGAACATGATATGGAAGGTAATCGGCATCATCCAAAATATACTGATTGTTTCAGAAGAAGCAA
>JAZRID010000402.1:0-4114 GCA_045645125.1 Oscillospiraceae bacterium
GCGACCATACCCAGTGTCGCAAGTGTGGGAGTGGTGCCAGCGAGGAGGACAGCATGGTTGCCATTGCCGACTACATCGCTGACACGATGCAGAAAGATACTTACTATCTCATCGGCGCAGGTACGACCACACGCGCTGTCATGCGCGAGTTGGAACTGGACAACACACTCATCGGTGTGGACTTGGTCTATAATTACGATTTGGTCGCCAATGATATCTACGGTAAGCAGATTCTCGACCTCATCGGTGACAAGCCGACCAAGTTGGTCGTCACCGTCACGGGTGGACAGGGCTTCCTGTTCGGGCGTGGCAATCAACAGCTGACCCCCGAAGTTTTGCGCCGTATCGGCAGAGAAAATATTATCATTCTTGCCACCAAGGAAAAGATTTTGAAACTGCGTGGGCAACCCCTGTTGGTAGACACAGGCGATGCCGCGCTGGACGAGTATCTCTCTGGCTATCACTATGTCGTGTGCGACTACAACGAAACCATCGTCTGTAAGGTCTGCCCAGGCTGATTATTTGCACAAACGATAGAACAACGGGGTGTCGCGCCATGCGACACCCCTAAAATTTTTGTGCGCCGACAAAATTTGCCTTGCAATTCAACAAAGGTTCTGCTATAATTAATTCTGTTATTATGATGCAGGGTTGGTATATCGGTATTACAGCGGCTTCCCAAGCCGTTAAGGCGGGTTCGACTCCCGTACCCTGCTCCAAAGAACCGTTGTCTGGACAAAATGTCTAGATGGCGGTTTTTGTTTTGCCCTCATTCGACTGTTCACAAGTATGGTAGCAACTATCGCAATTCGATAGGAAAATTTTTCAAAAAATATAGCGTGACAAATCTTTTCGTGCGTGCTATAATGCCTCCATATCCCCCCTGGGGGGATATGATTTTTATTTTATAAGGGTATGAGATATGAATACAAAAAATATGGCAACTTTCTTGGCAATTTTAGCAGCCGCACTCTATGCTATCAATATTCCCTTGAGTAAACTCCTCTTGGATAGGGTGTCCCCCACCATGATGGCGGCATTTCTCTATCTGGGAGCAGGTATCGGATTATTTCTATATGGCAAAGCCACCAAAGAGCAAGGTGAAAAATTAACCAAAGCTGAACTTCCCTATACAATTGGTATGGTGGTACTAGATATCGCCGCCCCTATTCTACTGATGATGGGTCTAAAAGGAACCAATTCTGCGAATGCCTCTCTGCTGAACAACTTTGAAATCGTAGCCACCTCGCTGATTGCCTTTCTGATATTCCGTGAGAAATTGTCTAAACGATTGACGATTGCCATTCTCTTAGTGACAATCGCCAGTATTGCCTTGAGTTTCGAGGGCGAGGGAAGTTTCAAATTTAGTATTGGCTCTCTACTGGTACTAGCCGCCGCCTGTTGTTGGGGCTTAGAAAACAACTGTACGCGGATGATCAGTAATAAATCCTCTGTGCAAATCACCACCATCAAGGGCATTTTCTCTGGCCTCGGTAGTTTTGTCATTGCACTGGCTATCGGAGAACCAGTCCCCAGCCCCGTTTTTATTTTTGCTGTTTTACTGCTCGGTTTTGTCGCCTACGGCTTGAGTATCAATTTTTATATCAAAGCACAAAAAGACCTTGGTGCGGCTAAGACAAGCGCATATTATTCCGTCGCCCCGTTCCTCGGTGTGTTGTTTGGTGTTCTCCTCCTTCAAGAGCCACCTAGTATGCAGTTTTACATCGGTCTAGCCATTATGATTGTAGCTACCGTGTTTATGGTCAAAGATACCATCTCCTTGCAACATACCCACGAGCACCATCATATCCATACCCATACGCATCGACATGGAGAATTGGTACACTCCCATGAACACACGCATACCCACAGCCACACCCACACGCATAGCGAGGACGAAAGCTCCCACAAACACCTCCACGAGGAGATTGAGGAACATCAACATTCCCATGAAATTACATAAACACAAATTTTCTCTTGCTTTTTGTAGGTTTTTGGGCTATAATACAGCTATAATGTTTGTTCGGTGGTACAGGTGATTTCTGCCAAAGAACAGCAAAAAAATGCTCCTGACATTAAGCGGTACTCGCTGCGTGAAAGGTGCGAAATATGGTTTTTACCTCCATGAAAATTCATGGGGATTGTTTGCCATTGCCGCACCGAATGTAGGAGCGGCAATTTTTATTTTTACAGGAGGGACTTGAATGGAAACAAGAGTAGCTGTTATGAGCATCATCGTGGAGAACAGCGATACGGTCGAGAAGCTGAATATGCTTCTCCATGCGTATGGTGAGTACATCATCGGACGCATGGGTATCCCCTACCGCAAGCGTCGTATCAGTATTATCTCCATTGCACTGGATGCACCGCAGGATACCATCGCCGCACTTGCTGGAAAAATCGGCGGTCTAGATGGTGTCAGCGTCAAAACCGCCTATTCCGCCATTATCAACAACGACTGAGAGAGGTAGAAACGATGAATAAGAAAGTTCTTTGGATTACCGAAACCGCCATTATGTTGGCTCTGCTTGTCACCTTGCAAGCACTGACCAAACCTGTTGGACAGCTCGTTACTGGCTCCTGCGTCAACACGGTTCTCGCCATTTCTGCGCTGACAGGCGGCCTCGGCTGTGGTCTGACTGTTGCGTTTATCTCCCCTATTCTTGCGTTCCTGCTAGGCATTGCACCCCAGATTGTCACTGTCCCTGCCATCATGGTGGGTAATGCGGTATTTGTCGCCCTGCTCTATCTCCTCGCCGACCGCACTGGCAAGAATCTCGTCAAGCAGGGCATTGCATGGGTCGTTGCCGCAGTCGCCAAGTTTGCTACCCTCTATCTGATTGTTGTACAACTGATTTGCGGTGTTATGTCCTCCTCCCTGTTGGCCAACGGCACACTGAAGGAGCCCATGCTGAAGGCTCTCCCTGCCACTTTCAGCTATCCTCAGCTGATTACCGCCCTCATCGGCGGTGCTATCGCTCTGCTGATTGCCCCTGTCATTCGCAAGGCACTGCACAAGAAAGATACCGTAAAGTAATCCGCGCTACCTGATAACAATGAGAACTCCCCAGCCCGTGATGGACTGGGGAGTTTTGCTATATTCAATGATACAAGGTCAGCGTATCAATGCTCGCCGTGATGGTTATGCAACAGCTCGTGTGCCTTGCCCTTGAAGAATCCGTTGTAGAACACATCCAGCAGGGGGTTCTCGTTGGACTTCTTGATAGCCATATCGCCGTCCGCGGCATACAGACCCTGCGTACGAGCGGCAGCGCGTGCAACCTTTGTGCCATCCGTGGGCTGACCGCCACCCATGACGCAACCGCCGGGGCAAGCCATAATCTCGATGAAGTGATATTCCTTCTCGCCAGACTTCACAGACTCCAGCACCTGACGGGCATTGGCCAGACCAGATGCCACGCAAATCTTAACATCCATTCCGTTGTAGGGGATGCTAAACTCCTTGATACCCTTGTCACCGCGCACACCGCACTCAGCGATGGTATTGAGGGTAGCGGTATCGTGTCCGTCTACCAGACGGCGGAGAACAGCCTCGGTAACACCACCAGTAGCACCGAAGATGACACCGCCACCAGAGCCGATGCCAAAGGGCATATCACAGGCTTCGGAGGGCATGGTTTCAAAGTCGATACCGTGGGAGTCAATCATACGAATCAGCTCATGGGTAGTCAGAACGATGTCGGTATCCTTCTCGCCCTTGGTGTAAGCATCGGGACGCTCGGCCTCCATCTTCTTTGCGGTACAGGGCATAATGGAAACAACAACGGTCTTCTTACCCTGTGCGTTCTCCTCAGCACGATAGTACTCCTTCAGGATAGCGGAGAACATCTGCTGGGGGCTACGGCAGGTGGAGATATTGGGTTTGAATTCAGGGTACTCGTTTTCGACGAACTTAACCCATGCAGGACAGCAGGAAGTCAGCAGAGGCAACTTCTCGCCCTTGGTGACGCGGTCGAGGAACTCAGCAGACTCCTCCATGATGGTCAAGTCAGCGGTAAAGGTGGTGTCAAACACCTCGTCGAAGCCCATGCGGTGCAGGGCAGCAACGACCTTACCCATGGCATTCTCGCCCTTACGCAGGCCGAATGCCTCG
>JAZRID010000403.1:0-1650 GCA_045645125.1 Oscillospiraceae bacterium
ACGCAGTGTAAGCGTGGCAGTGCTACCGCCGTCAGCTTCTCCGTGCGAAAAATATGCACATTCTTCGGCCAATCCGTCCCAGCATAGGGACTTCGCGCCGTTAAGGGGTCGTGATTTCCCGGGGAAATAAAGACAGGACAGGCCATTTTCTGCAACGCACTTTTTAGTTGTTCCACCGTTTCTGGGTAGACTTGCTCTCCGTCAAATAGGTCGCCAGCGAGCAATACGGCGTCCACCCGTTCCCGTTGCGCCAGTTCCGCCAGTGCATGGACCATCTCACGGCTTTCTCTGCGCCGTTGTCGCGCCTTATCCGCCGAAAGTGCCGCGAACGCACTATCGAGATGTAGGTCCGCCGCGTGTAAAATCCGCATATTGCTCTACCCCTCACCGAATATCGACACGCTCTGCGCCGACACACAGACCTGTTGCACTGTCCAAGGAAAAGACCACGCCCTGCATTTTGCACGGACCATCTGCGGTCTGGTAGCGTCCAGGGACACCGCCGAGGAAGTTCTCGATGCTCTGTTCGGGACGAATCCCCAACACCGAGTGAATCGGTCCTGTCATACCGAGGTCGGAGATATACCCCGTCCCCTTGGGTAACATCTGCTCATCCGCCGTGGGAACATGGGTATGCGTTCCCCAGACGGCACTCACGCGCCCATCGAGATAATACCCCATCGCCAACTTTTCACTTGTCGCCTCCGCGTGGAAGTCCACTAAGGTAAACAGGCCCTTTTCCCCTTTGAGCAGACGGTCGGCTGTGGTAAACGGATTATCCGCATTAAAATCCAACCCACAGCGTCCGATGAGGTTCATCACACCGATTTGGATATGGCCACAGTCAAAAATACCATATCCGCGCCCCGGTGCTCTGCCAGTATAATTGGCAGGGCGCAACAGGTACGCGTCCTCCTCCAGACGGCGAGCAATCTGCTGTTTGCCAAAGGTATGATTGCCCAGTGTCACCACATCTGCCCCAGCACAGTAGAGCTGTTCCACCTGTTCGGGCATCACACCGACACCAGAGGCATTTTCTCCGTTGACAACCGTGAAATGGATATCACGGAGTTTTTTGAAGGAACGGAGGTGTCGCTCCAAATGTCGTACCCCCTGCTCTCCAACCACATCGCCTACCGCTAGAATATGGTAAATCATGCGCCACGCTCCTCGTCACTTTTAGACTTAGTATACCCGATTCTCCGAAAAAATGCAATAAAAACGCCACATCACATTTGAAAAACGACACCGACAATCGCACTCGCGAGAATAAACACAATCGGATGCCACGATTTTGTTGCCTTGACACGGTTGGTTAGCATCCACAGCACCGCCGCCAGTGCCCACCCTTTCCAGTTAATCCCGAAAAAGCTCCAGCTGGGGTTGCTATAGAACAGATTGGCCACCGCCACCCCAAGACCAGCCGCAGCAATCAATCCAGAGGACGCTGGGCGCAAACCATAAAACGCGCTCTCCACATAGCGGTTGTTGCGAAAACTATTGAGAAACAGTGCAATGATAAGAATGATAATGACCGATGGTGTAATCAGTCCCAGTGTGGCAATCACCGCACCGAGGATACCACCGACCACACCGCCCTGCCCCATACCTGTGACATATCCTACATAGGTCGCCATATTGACACCGATA
>JAZRID010000404.1:0-2235 GCA_045645125.1 Oscillospiraceae bacterium
TACGAGGTTCTGGCTGAAATTCCTCGCGTCCGTGAGGACTACGGCTATCCCCCTCTGGTCACGCCCTCCTCTCAGATTGTCGGTACGCAGGCCGTTATGAATGTCATCATGGGCGAGCGTTACAAGACTTTCACCAAGGAGTCCCGTGCCGTTCTGAAGGGTGAATACGGCTCTCTGCCTGGCAAGGTCAACGAGAAGGTGCGTGCCAAGGCTGGCATCGCCCCCGATGAGGTCATCACCTGCCGTCCTGCCGACCTGCTGGAGCCTGAGCTGGAGAAGTACAAGGAGGAGTTCAAGGATTTGGCAAAGAGCGAAGAAGATGTCCTCAGCCTCGCCCTGTTCCCCCAGGTCGCACCCAAGTTCCTCGCATGGCGCGACGGTCCTCGTACGCCTGAACCTGCTCCCGCACCTGTCGCACCTGCTCCCCATAGCACCGCTTCTGGTGCCGTCCGCGAACTGTTCGTTGACGACAAGAGCTTCTAATCCTTAACAATAGCGAAACCGACATAGCCGAAAAGCTGTGTGCATCTGTCAAGTCAAAGTAGACACCCCAAAACAGCATATTTCTGAAAGCCCAGTTTGGTCTTGTACTGAACTGGGCTTTTCTAATAGCCCATGGCGGCCGCACACCGTACTTTTTATATTTCTTCGCAAATACATATGAACGCAAAAAACGAGTGGGCAACCCTTTTGGGCGACCACTCGTCTTCTCTTTTAGGTCTCGCTACTTTACCGAATCGTGACGACAATCCGCTCTTCAGCCGTCCAGTAATGGGAATAATGGGGGCTGAGCCAGACCTCCTCACCAGAGAACATCTTCAATGGGAACTCATCGTAGAAATAGGTAATGTTACCATCTTCATCTTTATCTCCGTAGGTGCCGCTCCACTGATTGATTTCATACGCATTTCCGTCGGCATCGTAGAACTTATTTCCGAACAACTGATACATAGCCGTACCATCTTTGAATGTAGCTCGGAATTTTACAATCCATTCATTACCGACCTTTCTGGCAGAATCAAATTCTACACCCTCTGGAAGCTCTCCGTGTTCACCTGTAATCAGATTTACATAAGTGGTCTCCATATCCTTACGAAGCCACTGTGCGCCGGTGATGACCAACTTCAAGTGCTCGGCTTCATAGAAGTAGGAACTGTCAGCCCGGTAGGATACCATGGAGGGAGAATCACCGGAACCAGTGGCAATAATGCCATTGGATACAGGCTCAAACTTCATGCCCCAATCGGTTTCAATGTAGAAATCCAGAGCCGTCAGCCATGCGGTATTGTCTGCGGATTCCGCAATATCCACTCGCATATGGGTGGGATAAACTTCAATATCTGTGATAGTAATGGCCTGACCTTCCAAAATAACCGTTTGATTCACTGGGAATACTTTACCAGCTGCCGTGAATTTGGGGTCAAACTCCAACAGGAATTCAAACTCAGCTAAGTAATGACGCGCTTTGTACTCTTCGTCAGAATAAACCGATTCGATAGCGATATTGGGATAAACACGAAGAGCAATTCTCAGCTTATCTGGGACATCATTTTTAGTAAAGTCAATACTCAGGCATCTGAGTTCACCATTCTCAGCATCAAACCCTGTGCTGTGATAGTTGCAGGACGCAGGGCGATTTCCGTCTACAGAGCGTACATCGGGGTCAACATAAAGCTTGTACTTATCAGAATACAACCGATAGAAGACATTGACCTGCTTCTGGTCTACAATCAAATACGCAACTTCAGCCGTAATGCCATTCGCAGTCTGGGACAGATCCATGGGCTGGACATACTCATTCTCTACTGCATCGGTCAGAGACTTGGAGAAAGTTACAGCAGCGACCAGTTCGCGGAGTCCAGGAATCTGCGAGCAGGCATAGGCAACTGGCGTACAGAAATTGACCAGCAGAACAAAGATTGCAAAGCAGGCGGCAAGACCTGCCAGCGGACGGGCAATTATTTTTGTGGTTCTTTTTCGTTTCTTCTTGTAGGCACGATTTAGCGTGGTCTCCAGCTTGGGAACAGGTTGACTCAGTTCCTCAATCATAGCCTCATACTCATGGATTCGATTCATAAAGACACCTCCTCTTCCAGTTCCAGTCGGAGCAACTGCAACGCCTTTCTTTGACGCGTCGCAACAGTTCCTACGGGTATGTGTAATGTCTGGGCAGTTTCAGCCACGGTGTATCCACCAAAGAATCGTAAGATGATAACATCCTTCAGCTCCTTGGGC